>NZ_JALCYX010000059.1:0-27624 GCF_022690695.1 Anaeromyxobacter sp. SG17 | reverse complement strand
TTCGCGCGGGCGGGCGCCTGCGGCGCACCGGCGAGCGCGGCCAGGGCGAGCAGGGCGGCGAGCGTCATCGTGCGGCCCCACGCCCGGCCTCGAGGTGGGCGCCCCCGTCGATCAGGATCTGCCCGACGGCGGGGTCGAGCGTGAAGCGCGGCCCGGTCAGCCGGTAGCCGGTCCCCTCGACGACGACGGGCTCGTCGCCGCGCACGAGGCCACCGCCGTCCGAGGGCTCGTAGCGGGCGCTGGCGGTCCGGGCGACGTCCTCGCGCCTGCTCACCACCACCCCGCCGGTCGCGGAGAAGACGCTCTTCGAGAGCACCCCTTCGCCGCGCGGGGCGGTGATCCGGACCGGCGCACCCTCCCCGGGCAGGACGGCCACGAGGTCGTGCGCGGTGACGCGGGTCGAGTCACGCCGCAGCGTGGCGGAGGCCGCCTCGCCCGAGGCGCGCAGCTCTTCCCGCCGGTACATGCGGAATCGTACCCCTTCGAGCTTCAGCTCCGGCGCCACCTGCTCGGCCTCCCGTGGTTGGTTCGAACGGCATCCCGGCGTCGCCAGGAGGGCGGCAGCGAGCGAGACCGCCCGCACTGCCCATGTCGAAAACCGCGGAAACGGTAGCATTCTTTCCAACCCCGATCGACGGGCACACACCTTGCTATGCGGGGTGCGCCTAGGCGCCGGAAAGCTCAGAGCTTTTCGGCATCGTGCTTGCTTGCTGCGGCGAGCCGGCCTCGGCGGGCGGGCGGGTCTTCCAGCGCTCGTGCATCCAGACCCACTCTTCCGGGCTACGTCGGATGGCGGTCTCGAGCGCGAGCGAGCAGGCGGCGGTCAGCCGGACGGCCTCGGCCTCTCGGTCCTGCGCGGACGGGTCGTACGGGATCTCCACCACCTCGAGGAGGTGCCCGTCCCCGGCGCGCGACCCCCTGCGGCGGATCGTGCCGACCACCACCGGCGCGCCGAAGCGGAGCGCGAGGTCCGCCGCCGCGCGAGGCGTGTAGGCCAGGCGGCCGAAGAAGGGCACGTGGACGCCCTGCACGTCGGTGTCCTGGTCGATGAGGAGCCCGAGGGCCCGCCCCTGGCGGAAGGTGCGGATGATGGCCCGGCCGGTCTCCGGGTTCTCGCGCCAGAGCGTCGTCACGCCACCGGAGGCGCGGAACTCCTCGGCCAGCGCGTTGAGCCTGGGGTCGTGGCCGGCCTTGGCGATGACCGCGTTCGGCACGCCCGCGCGGGCGATGCGCCGGGCGAGGAGCTCCCAGTTCCCGACGTGGCCGGTGACGAACATCATCCCCTTGCCCCGCGCCATCACCTCGCGGAGCACCTCGCCGTTCGCGAGCTCCACGTAGGTCTCGAGCCGCGCGTCGTAGGAGCGGATCGTCACCACCTCCATCGCGGCGCGGCCGAGGTGCACGAACATGCGGCGCGCGATGGCCTCGCGCTCCGCTTCGGACCTCTCCGGGAACGCGAGCGCGAGGTGCCGGAGGGCGAGCCGTCGCGTCTTGCCGGCGAGGAGGTAGCCGAGCCAGCCGAGGGCGCCGCCGAGCGCGAGCGCCACGGAGAGGGGCAGGAGCGAGAGGAGCCGGATGGCGGCGCGCACGATCGCCGACCGCACGCTCCGCTTGATCCGCTTGCGCAGCGAGACCGTCATGGCGGCGCGAAACTAGCACGTGATCCGGGGGGATCGGCAGGGGCGCGGGCCCTTGACTTCGAGGGTTTCGGCGCGCTCGCGCGCGCCCCCCTCGTGCGGGCTAGACGGCGATCTGCTTCGCTGCGAGGAGCAGGTCGCACAGCTCCCGGACGGCGCCGCGGCCGCCCGGAGCCGCGGTGACGAGGTGCGCGGCGGCCCTCGCCTCGGGGCGGGCGTCGGCGGGCGCCGCGGCGAGCCCCACCCGGCGGAGGAGCGGCACGTCGTTCACGTCGTCGCCCATGTACGCGACCGCCTCGTCCGGAAGGCCCAGGTGCGCGAGGCGGGCGTAGCCCTCGAGCTTGTCGCGCTCGCCGAAGATGAGGTGCTTGAAGCGGAGCTCCACGAGCCGGACCTCGGTCGCCTTCCCCGGCCGACCGGAGATGACGCCGAAGTCCACGTGGTCGCGGAGGAGCACGACGCCGTGCCCGTCCCGCACGTCGAACGCCTTCAGCGCCTCGCCCTCGGGGCCGTACCAGATCCGCCCGTCGGTGAGGACGCCGTCCACGTCGAGCAGGACGAGCCGCACGCGCGCGGCGCGCGCGAGGAGGTCGTCCTGCGGGCTCACGGCTGCCCCAGGGCGCGCCGGACCGCGAGCACCTCGGTGAGGAGCCGGTCCGCCATGTCGAAGTCGAGCGAGTTCGGGCCGTCGGACTTCGCCTGCGCGGGGTCCTCGTGGATCTCGATGAAGAGCGCGTCGATGCCGACCGCGGCGGCGGCGCGCGCGAGCGGCGCCACGTACTGCCGCTCGCCGCCGGTGGTGTCCCCGCCGCCGCCCGGGAGCTGCACCGAGTGCGTCGCGTCGAGGCACACCGGCACGCCGAGCTCGCGCATGATCACGAGCCCGCGCATGTCGACGACGAGGTTGCCGTAGCCGAAGGTGGCGCCGCGCTCGACGAGGAGCACGTTCTCCTGGCCGGCCTCGCGGCACTTGGCGACCGCGTGGCGCATCTCCCGCGGCGCGAGGAACTGCCCCTTCTTCACGGAGACGCTCTTGCCGTGGCGCGCGCAGGCGAGGACGAGATCCGTCTGCCGGCAGAGGAACGCCGGCACCTGCAGCACGTCCACCACGCGCCCGGCCGGCTCCGCCTGCCAGGTCTCGTGGACGTCGGTCGTGCAGGGGAGGCCGGTCTCGCGCTTCACCGCCTCGAACGCGGCGAGCCCCCGCTCGAGCCCGACGCCGCGGTAGCTCTTGCCGGAGGAGCGGTTCGCCTTGTCGAAGCTCGCCTTGAACACCGCGGGGAGCCCGTGCTTCTCGGCGAGCGCCTTCACCTTGCGCGCGTGCGCGAGCGCGTGGGCCTCGGACTCCATGACGCACGGCCCCGCGATGAGGAGGAGCCGCCGGCCGTCGCCGACCTCGTGCCCGCCGATGCGGGCGAGAACGCGCTCGTTCATCCCTGGACGTTCTTCCCGACCGGGAGCTTCGTCACCGCCGCGTGGCGGCCGGCCTGCTGGTCGCGGTGCTCGCGCGCCGCGCGCACGAACCCGGCGAAGAGCGGGTGGGGGGCGAACGGCTTCGACTTGAACTCGGGGTGGAACTGGCAGCCCACGAAGTGCGGGTGGTTGTTGAGCTCGATCATCTCGACGAGGTTGAGCTCGGGGTTCGTGCCGGAGAACACCATCCCCTGCGCCTCGTACTGCGCGCGGTAGGCGTTGTTGAACTCGTAGCGGTGGCGGTGGCGCTCCTGGACGAGCTCGACGCCGTACAGCTCGCGCGCCTTCGTCCCCTCCTTGAGGGCGCAGGGGTAGCTGCCGAGCCGCATGGTGCCGCCCTTCTCGGCCACGGCCTTCTGCGCCTCCATGAGCGTGACGACCGGGTGCGGCGTCTGCTCGTCGAACTCGAGCGAGTTCGCGCGCTCGAGGCCGAGCACGGTGCGCCCGAACTCGATGACCGCCATCTGCAGGCCGAGGCAGATCCCGAAGAACGGGATCTTGTGCTCGCGCGCGTGGTGCACCGCGAGGATCTTCCCCTCCGTGCCGCGCACGCCGAAGCCGCCGGGGACGAGGATCGCGTCCACCTGGTCGAGCTCGGAGAGATCGCCCTCCTCGAGCTTCGTCGAGTCGATGAAGACCTGCGTCACCCGCACGTCGCCGGCGATGCCGCCGTGCACGAGCGCCTCGTTGAGGCTCTTGTAGCTCTCGTGCAGCTCGACGTACTTGCCGACCACGCCGATCCGCACCTCGCCGTGCTTGGGCGCCTTCACCTTCTGGACGATCTGCTCCCACTTGTCGAGGCGCGGCGCGCGGCTCCAGATGTTGAAGAGCTCGGCGAGCTTGTCGTCGAGCCCCTCCTTGTGGAGCTCGAGCGGCACCTCGTAGATCGACTTCACGTCGAGCGCGGTGAACACCGCCGACGGGTCCACGTTGCAGAAGAGCGCGATCTTGTCCTTCATCTCCCGCGAGATCTCGCGATCCGAGCGGCAGAGCAGGAGGTCCGGCTGGATGCCGATCTCGCGCAGCTCCTTCACGGAGTGCTGGGTGGGCTTCGTCTTGAGCTCGCCGGCGGCGGCGATGAACGGCACGAGCGTGAGGTGCGCGTAGACCGCGTTCTCCTCGCCCACGTCGTACTTCATCTGGCGGATCGCCTCGAGGAACGGCAGCGACTCGATGTCGCCCACGGTGCCGCCGACCTCCACGATGAGGATGTCGACGCCGCCCGCCGCCTCGCGGATGACCGCCTTGATCTCGTCGGTGATGTGGGGGATGACCTGCACGGTCTTCCCCAGGTACTCGCCGCGCCGCTCGCGCTGGATGACGTTCGAGTAGATGCGCCCGGTCGTGTAGTTGTTCTTCCGGGTCATCTTGGCGCTGGTGAAGCGCTCGTAGTGCCCGAGGTCGAGGTCCGTCTCCGCGCCGTCGTCGGTGACGTACACCTCGCCGTGCTGGAACGGGCTCATCGTCCCGGGATCGACGTTGATGTACGGGTCGAGCTTGAGGTGCGTGACCTCGAGCCCCCGGTTCTCGAGGAGCGCGCCGATGGACGCGGCCGCGAGGCCCTTCCCGAGCGAGCTCACGACGCCGCCGGTGACGAACAGGTACTTGGTCTTCTTGCCTCGCTTCACCATCCGTGTCCCCTTCCCCTCACTCATGCGCGACCGGCGGCGAGCAGCGCCCGCGCCCGGTCGAGGTCCTCTGGCGTGTCGATGCCGAAACCCCGGTAGGCGGTGTCGGCCACGCGGATCCTGTGCCCGTGCTCGAGCGCGCGCAGCTGCTCGAGCGACTCCTCCGCCTCGAGCCGCCCGGGCGGCAACGCGGCGAACTGCTGGAGGAACGCGGCGGTGAACGCGTAGATGCCCACGTGCGCGCGCGCGAGCGGGCTCTGTCCGCCCGCGCGGCGGTGCGGGATGGGCGCGCGAGAGAAGTAGAGCGCGTCGCCCCGCAGATCGGTCACCACCTTCACGACCTGCGTCCGCTCGAGCTCCTCCGGCTCGAGCGGGCGGGCGAGCGTCGCCATCTCGACGTCGCCGTCCATCGCCCGGACGAGCGTCTCGATCGCCGCCGGCTCGATGAGCGGCTCGTCGCCCTGCAGGTTCACCACGACGTCCGGCGCCGGCGCGAGCCGCCGCGCCGCCTCCGCCACCCGGTCCGTCCCGGTGCTCGCCGGACCCGTCAGGATCGCCTCCGCGCCCGCGGCGGCCGCGGCACGCGCGATGCGGTCATCGTCCGTCGCGACCGCGACGGCGTCGACGCCACGCGCAGCACGCGCCCGGTCGACCACATGGGCGATCAGGGGCAGGCCTGCCAGTTCGGCGAGGGGCTTTCCGGGGAAGCGCTGGGCTCCGAACCGGGCCGGGATGATGACGGCGATGCGTCTCAAACCGGGACCGCAAAGTACGGGAAGGGACCGATCGCGTCAACCCGCGACTGCCGCACGGCCTATGTGGATCCCACTCCGCGCGAGAGAGCGTGCGCGTGGCGGCTCGCGGGCCGGCCCAGGCCCTCGCGTCGGGGCACCCGGGTCGGCGAACGGCGCCCGTCTGCCGCGGACGCCACGCGCCGGCGCGGTTCGCTCGCTCTGCGCCGGGCCCCCCTCGAGGCCCGGCGCGCGAGCCGTCGGCGTACGCGGAGCCCTCTAGTACCAGTCGAAGCCGGCGTACAGCATCCAGAACTGGGAGCCTTCCGGCGCCGTGTCGCTAGAGCCGTAGAACTGCTTCGAGGCGTCCAGGTTCACGGTCAGGTTGAACTGCTTCCCGAGCCAGAACGCGTAGCCGAGGCCGCCGAGGATGTTCGTGCCGCCGAAAGTGTCCGTGACGTCGTCGAACCCGTCGTCGTACGCGAGGGACAGCGCGGACAGGCCGAGGCCGCCGCGCACGAAGAAGCCCCGCTCCATGGGGAAGAACGTCGCGACCGCGTCGTAGTTCGTGATCTGGGCGGAGGTCGTCAGGCCGCTGCCGCTCGCCTGGGCGCGCGCAGCGGTGATGTCGAGGCCGAGGAGGAGGCGCGGGGTGACGGTCCAGCCGACCTTGAAGTTGAGCGCGAGGCGGGTCGGGTCGCGATCGTAGTTCAGCTCCTTGAACGACAGGCTGTCGCCCTGGCCGGAGACGCTCCCGTCCCCCATGCCGACGCCGAAGCCGATGTACCAGTTGTCGCGCTGCTGGGCGGGCGCGTAGCGCGGCGCGCGCGACCCTGGCGTGTAGGGCGGCTGCGGCCCCGGATCCTGGGCGGCCGCGGCGAGGGGGAAGGCGATGAGCAGGGCGAGCAGCTTCCGCATGGTTGGCTCCTGGAGGGGTGGGCGAACGAACGGACGATGTTACCTGCTCGGGGATTCATCGGTCATCGTCCGCGCCGGCTCGCGCGGGAGGCGCGTGTGCGACACCGTCGCCGCGCCCTGCACCGCGGCGACAGGCCCGGCGGCGACCGCCGCGCGGTCGCGGTGGTATGGTCCGCCCGTGCCCGAGGTCGTCCGCGTCCGCTTCACCGTCGAGCCGAACTACGCGGGCTGGCGGCTCGATCGCTACCTGCAGGAGAAGATCCGGCGCCTCTCCCGCGAGCGCGTGCAGCGGCTCATCGAGCGCCGCCTCGAGACCGAGGACGGTCGCCGGCTGAAGCCCTCGACGCGGGTCACGCCGGGCCTCTCCTTCGCGCTCCTCAAGGACGCCGAGCCCGAGCCGGAGACGCCGCAGGTCTTCGACGTCGTCCACGACGACGGCGCGCTCCTCGTGGTTGACAAGCCCGCCGGGCTGCCCGTGCACCCCACCGCCCGCTACTCGGCGAACACCTTCACCACGCTCGCCCGGGCGCGCTTCCCGGACCGGAAGGTCGACCCCGCCCACCGCCTCGACCGCGAGACCTCGGGGCTGCTCGCCTGCGGCAGCGCGCCGGAGTGGACGTCGCGCATGAAGCGCGACTTCGCGGGCGGGCGCGTCGCGAAGACCTACCTCGCCATCACCGAGGGCGCGCCGCGCGAGGACGCCTTCACGGTGGACGCGCCGCTCGCGCTCACCGGCGCGTCGGCGGTGCGCGTCCGCATGCACGTGACCGCGGGCGGGCTCCCGTCGGCGACCGACTTCGAGGTGCTGTCGAGGCGCGTCCTCGCGGGCGGAACCCCGGTCACGCTGCTCGCCTGCCGGCCCCGCACGGGCCGCCAGCACCAGATCCGCGCCCACCTCGCGCACGCCTGCCTGCCCATGGTGGGCGACAAGATCTACGGGCCCGACGAGAACATCTTCGATCGCTTCACCCGCCACGCCCTCACCGACGAGGACCGCGCGCGCCTGCGGCTGCCGCGCCACGCGCTGCACGCGTGGCGGCTCGAGCTCCCGCACCCGCGCACGCGGGAGCCGGTCCGGCTCGAGGTGCCGCTCCCGGCCGACCTCGCGGCGTTCTGGGACGGCTGCACCGAGGAGGCAGCATGACCCTCTACGATTTCCCCGGGCTCGTCGGCGGCGTGGCCGGCCTGTGGCTCGTCCTCCTCGGGCTCCTGCTCGCCGCGGGCGCCGGGCTGCGCCTGGCGTTGGTCCGGGGCCGTCCCGGCAAGGGCCGCGTGGCGCGCGGGCTCCTCTCCGCGGGCGCGACCTTCGTCTTCTCCGGGATCGCGCTCTTCTGGGCGGCGGAGCGCAGCGTGCTGCGACGGGAGCTCGACCGCGGCGCGCCGTGGCTCGCCGCCTTCATCCTCGCCGTCGCGGTCCTCTCGGCGCTGCGGAGCGCGCGGCGCCGCGCGCGGGCGGAGGAGGCGGAAACGGCGGCAGCCCCCGGAGAGCCGGAGGCCTAGCGTCCCCAGCGCCCGAACGCGCGCCCGAGCCGGGCCACGCCCTCCGCGATCCGCGCGGGCGCGCTGTGGGTGAAGTTGAGGCGGAGCGTGGCCTTGCCCTCGCCCTCCGGGTGGAACTCGCCGCCCGGCACGAACGCGAGCCCCTCCGCGAGGGCGTGGGTGAGGAGCTCCGCGGCGTCCCCGCCGCCGGTGAGGCGCGCCCACAGGAACATGCCGCCGCCGGGCCGGTTCCAGGTGAGCCGTTCCCCGAGCGTCGCCGCGAGGCCGCGGTCGAGCGCGTCGCGGCGCGCGCGGTACTCGCGCCGGAGCCCCTCGACGTGGCGCGCGAAGCCGTCCTGGCCGAGCAGGTCGAAGAGCAGGTGCTGGCCGAGCGAGTTGGTCTGGAGATCCGTCGCCTGCTTCGCGAGGACGCAGCGGCGGACGATGGCCGGGGGCCCGAGCAGGAAGCCGACGCGCAGGCCCGGGACCGCGGTCTTGGAGAAGCTGCCGAGGTACACGCTGCGCGCCGGGTCGTGGCCGAGCAGCACCGGCGCGGGCGGCGCCTCGTCGAACCAGATGTCGCGGTACGGATCGTCCTCGGCCACGATCACCTCGGAGCTCCGCAGGACCTCGCGCACCTCCCGCCGCCGCGCCTCCGGGTAGCAGACGCCGCTCGGGTTCTGGAACGTGGGGGTGAGGTAGAGGAGCTTCGGGCGGCGCCGGAGCGCGTCCGCGAGGGCGTCGGGCCTGAGCCCGTCGGCGTCGCAGGGCAGGAACGTGACGCGCGCCCCGAAGAAGCGGAACACCTGGAGCGCGCCGAGGTAGGCGGGAGTCTCGACGAGGACCTCGTCGCCCGGGTCTAGGAACAGCTTGGCGAGGAGATCGAGCCCCTGCTGCGAGCCCTGCGTGACGAGGACCCCGTCGTCACCGAACGCGCCCACCGGGAACGGCACGCGCCCGAGGATGCGCGCGCGCAGGCCCTCGTGGCCCTCGGTCTCGGCGTACTGGAGCGCCGCCGGGCCGCGCGGCGACGAGAGCAGCTCCCGCGCGAGCGAGGCGAGGGCCTCGGTCGGGAAGAGCTCGGGCGCGGGCAGTCCCCCGGCGAACGAGATGACGTCGGGGCGGGCGACGACGCGCAGGATCTCCCGGATGGCGGAGCTCTTCAGCGACGCGACGCGGGTGGAGAAGGGGTACTCGGGGGCGGCCGGCATTCCCCCAGTCTAGGGGAAAGCGCGGGCGGAGGCCGCTCGACTCGCGAACGGCCCGTTTCCGACGATTTTTCGCCAGCGGCGCCGCGCGCGGCGCGACATGAGACCCAGCGGCGTCGAGCTACGGCCCAGCCCTCCTTGGCGAACGCCTTCACTCCTCGCCCCCGCGCTCCCAGAAGTTGCCGCGGAAGATCATCCCGGCGTCGCCGATCACGAGCTCGCCCTCCACGTCCCCGTCCTCGAACGTCAGCGTCAGCATGTCGTCCTCGGCCCACCATGTCCCTTCGACCGCGATCGGCGCGGAGAGCCCGGTCGCACGGGCGACCGTATTCGCGGTCGTGAACGGCCGATCGCCGTTGGGCTCGTCGTACGTGGTGGAGGACGTGAAGACCTGGGTCGTCTCGACGAACGTGAAGTCCTCGCGGAAGCAGCGCTTCTTGAAGGAGCGCGCGCCGTTGTTCAGCGTTCCGACGCCCAGTTCCTGATCGAAGCACCCGATGAGCCGGCGGTCGGGCGCGCGCACGAGGTCGTCCGCCTCCGCGGCGGCGCGCACCAGCTCCGGCCGGATCTCGACGGAATGCGTGACCTGTTCGACGAGGCGCTCCGCCGTGCCGTCCTCGCTCGCACGCACGATCTTGCAGCCGTGCAACCCGGTGCGCGAGGTGAACTCCTCGAGCCCGAGTGCTGCCGTTTCCTCGGATCCGCACTCGAACGAGCTCTGCGCGACCGAGGTGGAGACGGTCACGGCCGAACGGCCGTCTCGCGCCGTTGCCCCGTAGATGGGACGCCCATCGTTGCCGGCTTGGACGAGATACTCGAAACCGGCGGGTAGCGCGGCGCGGAACCCCTCGGGCGCAGAGACCCGCCCCTCGCGCGAGATCGGCGACACGGCAGAGGCGGCAGCGGTGACGAGCAGCAGCACGTGAGCGATGGTCATGCGCCACGAGCGATGCGGCGTTCATGCCAGGCGGCGCTCCGCCTCTTCCACCCCGGAGGTTCGGCACGGCTGAGCGCGGAGACCGCGACTCGCCCTTCACTGGCCGCGCGACGGACCACCGATACGAACACGGCGGGGTCTACCCGCCCCAGCGTTCGCACGCGCGGGCGAGGCGCGCTCGGCCACCGTTTCAGCGCCGGTGCGCCGCGCGCCGCGCCTCGGCGCGCTCGGCCTTGGCGATCTTCGCGCGCTGCTTCACGGCGAGCACGTAGAAGCGCTCGCGAAGCGCCGCCGCCTCGAGCTCGGAGAGGTCGCCGTGACGGCCGCGCTCGGCCTCGCGCCGCTCGACCGCCTTCGCGAGCGAGACCGCCGCCGCGACCGAGACGTTGAGCGACTGCACGAACCCGCGCATCGGGATGGCGTACGAGGCGTCGGCGAGGGCCAGCGCCTCGGCCGAGACGCCGCGGTGCTCGTTGCCGAAGACGAGCGCGACCTTGCCGGCGAAGGGAAGCGCGTCGAGCGAGCGCGACCCCTCGCCGAGGTGCGTGGCGTAGATCGCGAAGCCTTCCGCCTTGAGGTGCGCGAGGCACTCGCCCGTTGAGCTCCAGCGCCGCACGTCCAGCCACTTGTCCGCGTTCTGGCTGATCTTCTTGTTGCGGTCGAAGGGCTTCATCGGCCCCTCGATCGCGTGCAGCTCCTGGATCCCGAACGCCTCGCAGGTGCGGAGGACGGCGTTCACGTTCTGCGGATCGCAGAACGCCTCCATCACCACGGTGAGGGTCCGGGTGCGGTTCGCGACGACCGCGTCGATGCGCGCGCGGCGCTCCGGGACGAGGAAGTCCGGCCCGCCCGGCTCCGGCGCCTCCGCCGCGCGCTCGGCGCCGCCCTCGCCCCGCCGGCTCACTTCTCGGCCCTCGGCTTCCCGAGCCGGCGCCCTCGGCCGCCGCGCCGCGGCCGCGCCTCCTCGAAGAGGGCGCGCCCCACCGCGTCGAGCAGCTCCGGCATTCCCTCGCCGGTGACCGCCGACACGAGGTGGACGTCGACGGGCTGCTTGCGGCGCGCGAGCGCCTTCTTGAGCTTCTCCCCGGCGGCGCGCGACTCGGGGACGTCGATCTTCGTCACCGCCAGGATCTGCGGCTTCTCCGCGAGGGCTGGCGAGTAGAGCGCGAGCTCGCGGTTGATCGCCTCGTAGTCCGCCTTCGGCGAGCGGCCCTCCTCGGGGTTCGCGCCCTCGACGAGGTGCACGAGCACGCGGCAGCGCTCCACGTGGCGGAGGAACTGGTGGCCGAGCCCGGCGCCCTCGTGCGCCCCCTCGATGAGGCCGGGGATGTCGGCCACCACGAAGCTCTTCTCGCCTCGCCAGGAGACGACGCCGAGGTTCGGCACGAGCGTCGTGAACGGGTAGTCCGCGATCTTGGGCCGGGCCCGGGAGATGCGGCTGATGAGCGTCGACTTGCCGGCGTTCGGGTAGCCGACGATGCCCACGTCCGCGAGGAGCTTCAGCTCGAGGACGAGCTCCCGCTCCTCGCCGGGCGTGCCGTCCTCGGCGTAGCGCGGCGCCTGGTTCGTCGAGGTGGCGAAGTTCATGTTGCCGAGGCCGCCGCGACCACCCTTGGCGACGACGAGCCGCTCGCCCTCGCCGCCGAGGTCCGCGACGAGCTCGCCGGTGCCGGCGTCCTTCACGACCGTGCCCGGCGGCACGCGCAGGACGAGCGGGTCGCCGTCCCTGCCGTTCATGTCCGAGCCCTGGCCGTGCTCGCCGCTCCTCGCGCGGTGCTCCCGGACGTAGCGGTAGTCGAGCAGCGTCGAGAGCTGCGGGTCGACGACCAGCACCACGTCCCCGCCGTTCCCGCCGTCGCCGCCGGCCGGTCCGCCGCGCGGGATGAACTTCTCCCGCCGCCACGCCACGGCGCCGTTGCCGCCGTCGCCGGCCTTCACGTGGATGCGGACCTCGTCGACGAACTTCATTCGGAGCCTTTTACAAACGCGAACGCCGCGGACCTGGGTGGCCCGCGGCGCCGTGATGAGTGGAGGCCGCCTCGTCCGCCGGGGGCGGACCGGAGCGGCGGAGCGCTACGCCCCCGGAACGATGGAGACGAAGCGCCGATCGCCCCGGGCGCGGCTGTACTTCACGGTGCCGTCCACGAGCGCGAAGAGCGTGAAGTCCTTGCCCATCCCGACGTTCGCGCCGGGGTGGACGAGGGTGCCGACCTGGCGGACGAGGATGTTCCCCGCCACGACCTTCTCGGACCCGTAGACCTTGATGCCGCGGTGCTGGCCGGGAGAGTCACGGCCGTTGCGCGAGGAGCCCTGTCCCTTTTTGTGAGCCATTTTCTACTCCACCTGAACCCGGAACCGGGTCGTCGGGGGCGCGAGCGTTACGCGCGCACCGTCGTGATGAGGACCTCGGTGTACGGCTGCCGGTGACCCCGCTTCTTCGTCCAGCCTTCCTTCTTCTTGCGGAAGTGGACGACCTTCTTGTGCTTGTCCTGGGCGACGATCTCGCCCTCGACCGCGGCGCCCGCGACGACCGGCGCGCCGATCTTGGCCTCGCCCTCTCCGCCGACGAGCAGCACCTCGAAGCTGATCTTGCCGCCGACGTCGCCAGCGAGCTTCTCGACCTTGAGCCGATCGCCCTGCGCGACGCGGTACTGCTTCCCGCCGGTCCGAATCACCGCGTACATCGCCTTCTCCTCGAAATCTGGGAGGATTTCACCAGCGCGCGGCCGCGAAACGGCGCGCCTCCGGGCCTCCGGAAGGGCGGTCATATACGATCAGGCCGCCGGGGCTGTCAAGGAATCCCGGGGCTTGGACCGGACCGCCCCGGGGTGGGCTCGCCTGCCTCCCCGCCTCACATTGCGCGGGGCGCCCGATCACCCGATCCTGCCGCCCTTATGCGAAAGCTCACGCTCGCGCTCGCCGGAGCGCTCCTTTTGCCGTCGATCGCCGAGGCCCAGCTCCGCGCCTCGGCTGGAATCAGCTTCGATCTGCCGGTCGTCCTGCCCCAGCTCGTCGTCGTCAGCCCGGGCGTTCAGGTCGTGCCCGAGTGCGATCACGAGGTGTTCTACACGAACGGCTACTACTGGGTCCGCGAGGACGACGTCTGGTACCGCTCCCGCTCGCACCGGGGCGGCTGGGTCATGGCGCCCGCCCGCGCGGTGCCGGTGGCCCTCGTGAAGGTCCCGCCCGGTCACTACAAGCACTGGAAGCCGGAGAAGGGCTGGAAGGGGGAGAAGCACGGCCCCGCCTACTACGGCGGCCGCCCGCAGCCCGCGCCCGCGTACTTCCGCGACGGCGGCAGGGACTACGATCGCCGCGAGTACCGCGATCACGACGACGACCACGGCCACGGCGGCCACGGTAACGGCAAGCACAAGGGCAAGCACTAGGGCGGAGCGCTCGCGCGAAGCCCGCTGACCCGAGGGCCACGCCCGCTTATCAGAGCGGCGTGGCCCTTCGCACGCGCGCCGTCCCGGAGAACGCGCCCGGCGATCTCTTCGTCGACGATCGCTGCATCTCCTGCGACACCTGCCGCCGCCTCGCGCCCGCGACGTTCGGCGGCGGCGAGGACGACCGCGCATTCGTCGCCTCGCAGCCGGCGGGTGGCGAGGCGCGGCGGCGGGCCCTCCTCGCGCTCGTCTCCTGCCCCGTCGCCGCGATCGGCTCCACCTCCGGCGCGGGAGTGCGCGAGGCCTCGCGCGCGCTCCCCGTCCCGCTCGCGGAGGACGCCCCCGACGTCCTCGACTGCGGCTACGCGGCGGAGTCCTCCTTCGGCGCGGCGTCGTGGCTCGTGCTGCGCCGCGACGGGAACGTGCTCGTGGACTCGCCGCGCTTCACGGCCCCGCTCCTCGCACGCCTGCGCGCGCTGGGCGGGGCGCGCTTCCTGTTCCTCAGTCACCGCGACGACGTCGCCGATCACGCCCGCTGGGCGGAGGCGCTCGGCTGCGCCCGCGTGCTCCACGCACGCGACGTGAACGCCGGGACCCGCGGCGTGGAGGTCCGGCTCGAGGGCGACGCGCCCACCGCCCTCGCGAACGACCTCCTCGCCATCCCCGTCCCCGGCCACACCGCCGGCTCGACGGCGCTCCTCGTCGGCGAGCGGTACCTCTTCACCGGCGACCACCTGTGGGGCGACGCCGAGGGGAGGCTCGGCGCGTCGCGGTCGGTGTGCTGGTGGAACTGGGACTCGCAGACCCGCTCGATGGAGCGGCTCGCGGCGCACCGGTTCGAGTGGGTCATCCCCGGCCACGGGCGGCCGTGGCGCGCGCAGAGCCTCGAGGCGGCGCAAGCCGCGGTCCGCGCCCTCGCCGCGGAGATGCGGGAGCGGTAGGAGGCGCCGCAGGCCTGGGATCGTTCGCCGCCTACAGCCCGAAGTGCGCCGGGGACAGGCCCTTCCAAGCGCAGTACTCGCGCAGCTCGCGCTTCACGAGCCCCCAGGTCAGCGCGACGAGCACCGCGTCGTCCGCGAGGCCCACCGGGAAGAGGAAGTCCGGCACGAGGTCGACGGGCGAGAGCACGAAGGCCACCGCGGCGGCGAGCGCGGCGACGGACTTCCACGGAACCTTCCGGTACGTCCCGTTCGCGTAATCGCGCAGCACCATCCAGAGGAGCCTGAGCTTCGCGCGGAACGCGCCCGGCGCGCGGCGCGCGTACCACGGCGGCCGGCGCAGGAAGCGCCGGGCGGCCGAGGCGCGCCCGGGGAGGCTCTCGGGCGTGATGTCCTTCGCCTCGCGCGCGAGCTCGCTCGCGGCGGCCTCGCGGCAGGAGAGGCAGTCCGCGTTGGAGCCGAGCGGGCGCGCGCAGGCGGGGCAGGTCCGGGTGGCCATCGTCTCCCCAATCTAGCGCGGGGCCGTCGCGGCCGCCTGCGCCCCAGGCGCGGTGGGCGCCAGCTCAGCGCGCGGCGCGCCGCGGGGTCCGCTCGCCGGGAGGCTCGATCGCCACCACCTCGTGGAAGCGGCGGTAGTCGACGGCCTGATCTCCGCCGGGGAGCACCTTCACGATGTCGCGGAAGCGCACGTCCCAGCGGAGCTCCTCGGGCAGGTACGTGCGGCGCGCGTGGATCACGCGGGTCAGCCCCTCGTCGTAGCCGGAGAGCGTCACGACGAGCTCCGCGTCCTCGCCGGCGAGCGACGCCTCCGTCTCGCCGAAGAGCGGGCTCTCGCGGGTGACCGGGTGGACCGCCGTCCAGGCGTGGGAGAAGAGCGCCGAGCCGTCGCGCGCGAGGGGGAGATCGTGGGCGCGGCGCACCACCTCGCCGTCCTCGCCGCGCTCGTTGCGCACGAGCATGACCGAGACCTTGGCGTCGAGGATGTGGCTCGTCCGCTCGTTCGCCATGCGGAACAGGAGCGCCCGGCCGCCGGCGTGCGGGCCGACGACCGCGACCCGGCTGAAGATGACGCGCGCGGGGATGCGCGAGTACTTGGCGAGGAGGATGCCGGCGCCGATGACGGCGAGCAGCCAGCGCACGAAGGTCTCGACCGCGGAGACCGCCCCGCCGGCGAGCCAGCGGCCGGAGAGGGGCGGCGCCGGCGCGGGCGGCGCGTCGGCGGCGGCGAGCAGCGCGGGGATCACCGACGCGCCCGGCGGCCACTCCGCCGCGAGGGCGAGGTGCGCGAGCCCGAACAGCGCCTGCGTGCCGAAGAAGACGAGCGCGTAGATCGTGACGAGGCGGGTCCAGCTCCCGGTCACGAGCCGGTGGTAGAGGTCCGCGAGCGGGCGCCGCCGGAGCCCGATGATCTTCACGCTGCGGCGAGCGTGCCCGAACACCCGCGTCGAGCCGATGTCGGCCATGCGGCGCGGATGTTAGACGGAGGGTGTCGGGCGCGGGAAGGCGCCGGTTTGCCTACCTCGCGGCGAGCGCCGCGAGGCCGGGCCCGAACGGACGGCGCACCACCCCGCGCTCCGTGATGAGGGCGGTGACGAGCGGCTCGGGCGTGACGTCGAAGGCGGGGTAGCGGGCCGGCACGCCGGCGGGCGCGATGCGCTGGCCGGCGAGCATCAGCACCTCGTCGGCGCCGCGCTCCTCGATGGGGATGGCCGCGCCGTCCGCGGTCTGCAGGTCGACCGTGCTCCACGGCGCCGCCACGTAGAACGGCAGGTGGTGGTACGCGGCGAGCACGGCGAGGGCGTAGGTGCCGATCTTGTTCGCCACGTCGCCGTTCGCGGCGATGCGGTCGGCGCCCACGACCACGCAGGCGATCTCTCCGCGCGCCATGAGCCAGCCGGCCATGCCGTCGGTGAGGAGCGTCACCGGGATCCCGTCGCGCTTCAGCTCCCACGCGGTGAGCCGGGCGCCCTGCAGGAACGGGCGCGTCTCGTCCGCGAACACCGTGACGGCGTTCCCCGCCTCCACGGCCGCGCGGACGACGCCGAGGGCGGTGCCGTAGCCGGCGGTGGCGAGCGCGCCGGCGTTGCAGTGGGTGAGGACGCTCGCGCGCGGCGGGAGGAGCGGCGCGCCGAGCGCGCCGATGCGCCGGCAGGCGGCCTCGTCCTCGTCCCGGATCGCGTGCGCCTCCTTGAGGAGCGCCACCGCCCCGAGGCCCATCCGGCGCGACATGCGCCGCACCGCCCAGGCGAGGTTCACGGCGGTGGGGCGCGCGTGGACCAGCCGCTCGGCGGCCTCGCGCAGGCGCGGCGGCTCGGCCCCGCGGCGCGACTCCAGGGCGAGCGCGTACGCCGCGGCGACGCCGATGGCGGGGGCGCCGCGCACCGTCAGGTCCTTGATGGCCTGCACGACCTCGTCCGCGGAGGCGAGCTCGAGCCAGACCTCGTCGGCCGGCAGGCGCCGCTGGTCGAGCACGCGGACCACGTCCCGCGCCTCGTCGTAGAGCACCGGCCTGAGCGGCTCCGCGTTCATCGCCTCTCCCTTCCGAGCCCCGCGAAGAGCCGCAGGGCGAAGTAAACGGCCGCGAGCGCGGCCACCGCGGCCGCCGGCAGGCGCCGCTCGCTCGCGAGCACCCCCGCGACGACGACGCAGCTCACGAGCGCGATCCCCAGGAACACCTTCGTCGGACCCGCCGCGCCCGCACCGGCCGGCCCGGCGCCCCATCCCGCCCACCTCGCCATGGCTCGCTCCGATCCGTCGCCGCGCCACGAGACCGCCCGCGCCGGCGCCGTCACGCGCGGACCCCGCGCGGGGACTCTACTCGCCCAGTTTCTTCTTGAGGAGGGCGTTCACGACGGCCGGGTTGCCCTTGCCCCGCATCTCCTTCATGACCTGCCCGACGAAGAAGCCGAGGAGCTTCGTGTTGCCGCCGCGGTAGCGCTCCACCTCCGCCGCGCTCGCGGCGATCACGCGATCCACCGCCGCCTCGATGGCGCCCTCGTCCGACACCTGCGCGAGCCCCTTCACGCGCACGACCTCGGCCGGCGCGGCGCCGGTGCGGAAGACCTCCTCCACCACCTGCTTCGCGCCCGGGCCGCCGATGGTCTGCGCGTCCTGGAGTCGCAGGATCTCGGCGAGCTGCGCCGGCGTGATGCGCCAGGCGGCGGGCTCCTGCCCGAGCTCGTTCGCGAGCCGGGCGAGGTCGCCGTTCAGCCAGTTCGCCGCCCGCTTGGCCGCCTCCGGCGAGCTGCCGTACGCGGCGAGCGTCGCGTCGAAGAACTCGGCCACCGCCTTGTCGGCGACGAGCAGCTCCGCGTCGTAGGCGGAGAGCCCGAGCGCTCGCTGGTAGCGCGCCGAGCGCGCCCGCGGCAGCTCGGGCAGCGCGCGCCGCACCCGCTCGACGAGCGCCTCGTCGACCAGGACCGGCGGGAGATCCGGCTCGGGGAAGTAGCGGTAGTCGTGCGCCTCCTCCTTGGAGCGCATCGAGCGCGTCTCGCCGCGATCGGGATCGAACAGCCGCGTCTCCTGCTGGACCTTGCCGCCCGCCTCGATGAGCTCGACCTGTCGGCGCACCTCGAAGTCGATGGCCTGCCGGAGGAAGCGGAACGAGTTCATGTTCTTGAGCTCGCAGCGGGTGCCGAGCTCGGTCGCGCCCTTCCGCATGACCGACACGTTCGCGTCGCAGCGGAACGAGCCCTCCTGCAGGTTGCCGTCGTTCACCCCGAGCGTCATGAGGATCGCGCGCAGGGTCTTGAGGTACGCGATGGCCTCGTCGATCGAGCGCAGGTCCGGCTCCGAGACGATCTCGAGGAGCGGCACCCCGGCGCGGTTGAGGTCGACGCCGGAGCCGGCCGCCGTGACGTCGTGCACGTTCTTGCCGGCGTCCTCCTCCATGTGGATCCGCGTGAGCCGGATGGACCGCGTCGCCCCGTCGACCGCGATCTCCACCCCGCCCCCCACGCAGATGGGCAGCTCGTACTGCGAGATCTGGTAGCCCTTCGGCAGGTCCGGGTAGAAGTAGTTCTTCCGCGCGAACACGCTCTTCGCGCGGATCTCGCAGCCGAGCGCGAGCCCGGCGCGGACCGCCAGCTCCAGCACCTGGGCGTTCAGCGCGGGCAGCGCGCCGGGCAGCCCGAGGCACACCGGGCAGACCTGCGTGTTGGGCGCCGCGCCGAACGCGGTCGAGCAGGCGCAGAAGATCTTGCTGCGGGTGAGGAGCTGGGCGTGGACCTCGAGCCCGAGGACCACCTGGAAGTCCGAGACCGGCATCAGCGCGCCTCCCGGCGTGGCCCGAGCGCGGCGCCGCCGGGGCCGGCCGGCGCGAGCCGGTCCCACCGCCGATCGCTCGGATAGAGGAAGGCGAGCGCCGCCAGGTCGAGGAGGAGCACCACGACGAGGCGGGGATCGCGCGTGACGAGATAGGCGACGAGCGGACAGAGCGCCGCCGCCTCGCACAGCGCCCACGCGACGAGGAAGCGCGTGAGCGTGACCGCGTCGCGGCCGCCGCGGCGCGCCGCCTCGAGGCGCGGCGGGACGACGCGCGAGAGCGCCACGTTGAAGGCCGACGCGACGACGGCGAGCCAGAGGAGCAGCGCGGCGTGCCCGCCGGGCGAGGCGCCGCGCGCGCGGGTCACCGCCACGCCCAGGAAGGCGACGGGCAGGACGAGGAGCGCCGCCCACAGGAGCGTGGCGATCCGGCGGGTCATGGTCACACCTCCGGCGCCGGCAGCGGCCCCGCCTCGCGCTCCAGCGCGCGCGCCGCCCGGAGCAGCGTCGCCTCGTCGAACGGGCGCCCCACGAGCTGGAGCCCCACCGGCATCCCGCTCTCGCGCTCGAGCCCGCACGGCACCGAGAGGCCGGGGAGCGCGGCCAGGTTCGCGGTGATGGTGAACACGTCCGCGAGGTACATCTGCAGCGGATCGGCGGTCTTCTCGCCCAGGCGGAAGGCGACCGTGGGCGCGACCGGGCCGGCGACCACGTCGCAGGCCCGGAACGCCTCGTCGAAGTCTCGCCGGACGAGGGTGCGGACCTTCTGCGCGCGCAGGTAGTAGGCGTCGTAGTAGCCCGCGCTGAGCGCGTAGGTGCCGAGCATGATGCGGCGCTTCGGCTCCGCGCCGAACCCGCGCTCGCGCGTCTCCGAGTACATCTCCTTGAGGCCGCGCGCCTCGCCCGCGCGGAGCCCGAAGCGCACGCCGTCGTAGCGGGCGAGGTTCGAGGAGGCCTCCGCGGGGGCGATGAGGTAGTAGGCCGCGATGCCGTAGCGCGAGTGCGGCAGGGAGACGTCGACGAGCGTCGCGCCGAGCCGCTCGTACCGTGCGAGCGCTTCGCGCACCGCGCGCTCGACCCCGGGCGCGAGCCCTCCCGCGAGCCACTCGCGAGGCACGCCGATGCGCAGCCCGCGCGCGCCGCTTTCGAGGCCGGCGAGGTAGTCGTCCACGGGCCGGGTCGAGGAGGTCAGGTCGCGCGGGTCGTGGCCGGCGATGGCCTGGAGCAGGAGCGCCGCGTCGCGCACGGTGCGGCCGAGCGGGCCGACCTGATCGAGCGAGGAGGCGAAGGCGATGACGCCGTAGCGCGAGACGCGGCCGTAGGTCGGCTTCACGCCCACGGCCCCGCAGAACGCGGCCGGGAGCCGGATCGAGCCGCCCGTGTCCGTGCCGAGCGTCCCGTACACCTGCCGTGCGGCGACCGCCGCGGCGCTGCCGCCCGAGCTGCCGCCGGGCGTGCGCGCGAGGTCGTACGGGTTGTGACACGGCTTGAACGCGCTGTTCTCGTTCGACGAGCCCATCGCGAACTCGTCCATGTTGAGCTTGCCGACGACCACGGCGCCGGCCTGCTCGAGCCGCTCGACGACGGTGGCGTCGTAGGGCGGGACGAAGCCCTCGAGGATCCGCGACGCGCAGGTCGTCTCGACGCCCTTCGTGAGGAAGATGTCCTTGAGGGCGATGGGGACGCCGTCGAGCGGCGAGCGGCGCGCCCCCTTCGCCGCGCGCGCGTCGGCGGCCTCCGCGGCCGCGCGGGCGCGCTCGGGCGTCGTGCGGAGGAACGCGCCGATCCGGCCGTCGGTCGCGGCGATGCGGTCGAGCGCGGCGGCGACGAGCTCCCGCGACGAGGCGCCCCTCCCGGCGAGGAGCTCGCTCGCGTCGGCGAGCGAGAGGGACGTCAGCTCCGTGGACGGCGCGCTCACTCGATGATCCTCGGCACGACGAAGAACGTGTCCTCGCGGGCGGGCGCGTTCGCGAGCGCCTCGTCGGGCGGGAGGCCGGGGCGGACCTCGTCGGCGCGGAGGGGCACGCCCTCGGCGAGGGCGTGCGTCATCGGCTCCACCCCCGACACGTCGAGCTCGGAGAGCTGCGCGACGTGATCGAGGATGGCCGAGAGCTGACCAGCGAAGGTCTGCTCCTCTTCCGGCGAAAGCCGGAGCCGCGCCAGCGCCGCGATGCGCCGGACCTCGTCGAGCGTGAGGGCCATGTCGCGCCTAGACCGGCTTCTTCGTCTCGGGCTTGAACCAGTTCAGGATCGAGGCCATGACGCCCTTCGACTCGGGCTTCTCGAGGTGGCTCAGCTCTCCCTCGTCGAGGAAGACGCCGTTGCAGGAGAAGCAAACGTCGACGTCCACCCCGCGCAGCCGCACCTCGTGCATCTGCATCCCGCACTTGGGGCAGCGCATCCAGTGCAGCTCCTTGAGCCGCTGCAGCTCGGCCGCCTCGGTCTGCTTCTTCACCTGGAGGGCGAGCCTGCGCTTCTTCTCCGCGTCCTCGCGGACGAAGTACTCGTCTTCGGTGGTGGACGGCTTCCCAGGGGTTCCGCGATCCGGCATGTCGGTCATCTCCTCAGCTCGGCGATGGCGTTGCGCGCGACGGCGGCCTCTTCGCCGTCGGGGTGCTCCGCCAGGTATCTCTCGTAGCAGCGGATGGCGTCCGCGTCCCGTCCCTGCGCCCGGTACGCCTCGGCGAGGCCGAGGAGCGCGTCCGCGTGCGACGGGACGAGCTTCAGCGCGCTCTCGAAGCTGGCCGCGGCCGGGGCGTAACGAGACAGATCGAGATAGCACAGCCCCCGGCCCGTCAGGGCCGCGACGTTCTCGGGATCGTCCGAGACGAGCCGGCCGTAGAGCTCGAGCGCACCGGTGGCATCGCCTCGCGCGCGGAGCCGCCCCGCCTCGGCGAGGAGCGCCTTGGGGCCGCGGGGGCGCGCCGGCTTCGCCAGGGTGGCCTCTGCCGAGGCAGGGACCACGGCGGCGGGCGCCGCCCCGGGCGCGAGGACGGCAGGCGTGGCGGAGGGCGAGAGCTCGGGGCCCGGGGCAGCCGGTGAGCCAGCGGCACGTCCGTCTACCTGGGCTTGCCCGGAATCGGTGGGAGCCGCGGGCTCGGGGGCGCGCCCGGCTGGCGCCGCGGAGGGGTCGGCCGCTGGTGTCGCCGCCGTGATCGCGGTCGGGGTAGCGGGCGCGTCCGAGGGCGCGGTCGGAGTCGCAGACGGGGTCGCGCTCGCGGTCGCGGTCGGGGTTGAGGTCGGGGTTGAGGTCGCGGTCGCGGTCGGGATCGTGGTTTCGGTCGGGCCGAGCCCCAGGACCCCGCGCACCATCCGTCCCATCCTGCCCGGGACGAGCGCGTAGGCGCCGGCGCCCGCGGCGACCGCCAGGAGCGCGACGAGGAGAGCGGCGCGCAGGCCCCGGCGGCGAGGCCGCGCCGACGGCTCGGCCGCGCGTGCCTCGCTCGCTCGCGCCGGCCACGTGAGCTCTCCGGGAGGGGGGAGCGGCAGGGCGGGCGGCGGAAAGCCGGAGGGCGGCGGCGGCGGCACGCGCGTGGGCGGACGCGGCGTCTCTACGGGCGTCGCTCGAGCGCGCTCCGCCTCCGCCACCACCGAGAAGAAGCTCGAGAGCTCCTCGATCTCGCCGAGCCGCCTCCAGGAGTCGCCGCCGGCCGAGATCTCGTCCTCGCGCGCGACCTTCCCCTCCACGATCCACTTCTGGACGGTCGTGAGCTCGCGGCAGGTGAGCACGGCACCGCCGGGGCGACGCACGCGCCACTCGCGGGCGCTGCTCCGCGCCGCGGCCGAGGCGGGCGCGGCGGCGCTCGCCGGCATGGGCGTGAAGTCGAGCTCGCCGGGCTTCACCGGCACGGTCACCACGAGCTCCTTCTTCTTCACCCTGAAGAGGTGCCCGCAGTTGGTGCACTGGACCGCCAGCCCCGACGGCGTGATCTGCTCGTCGTCGAAGACGTACTGGGCCTTGCAGCGCTCGCAGCGGACGTCCATGGCGCTCCGAAAAAGTCGCGAGTTCCGCGGATTTTACGCGAGGTTTCGCCGTCCGCCGAAAAATTGACCCCCGGGGTCACCCCGATATCCTCGGCTGGACGGGACCTCGTCCGTTCGAGGCGGGCCCGGGTGCGCCCGCGTGGCAGCACCGCGGCGCGGGCGTTTCACGGAGCGAGGGGCAGGTGGTCGCGCGCATGGGCAAGGCCAGGTCCAACCGTCGTCTTCCCGAGAAGGAGCGCCCGAAGAAGGGCGATCGGAAGGCGGAGCCGCGCGGCGGGGCGCAGAAGGCACCGCGCACCGGGATGGCCCGCGACGTCGGGGCGGTGGTGCTCCTCGCCCTCGCGGCGACGAGCGGCCTCGCCCTCGCGACCTACTCGTCCCTGGACGGCGCGCTCATCGCGCGCGGCATGGCCCCCTCGAACCTCGTCGGCCCGGTCGGGCACAGCCTCGCCGCGGCCGTCTACGGGGTGCTGGGGTTCTCCGCGCTCGTGCTGCCCGTCGCGCTCGGGGCCGCCGCCTGGCGGCTCTTCCGCGGCGCGTCGCCGCGGCTCTCCATCGTCTCCGCCGTCGCCTACGCCGTCCTCACGCTCTGCGTGGCGACGCTCGGCCACCTCGCGTTCGGCGCCCACGTCGTCGCGTCGTTCCCGGCGGGCGGCGCGGTGGGCCGCGCGCTCAGCGCGAGCGCCGAGGGGCTCCTCTCGACCTGGGGCAGCGCCATCGTCGTGACCGCCACCGGCGTCGTCGCCCTCATCGTGGCGGCCGACGTGAAGCCGCAGACGATCGGCGGCTTCCTCACCGACCTCGCGCGCGGGCTGTTCGGGTTCGCGTCGGACCGGGTGGCGGCCGCGGTGGAGGAGCACCGCATCGCCGTCGCCGAGCTGCGCGCGGACGAGGAGGCCGACCGGAAGCGCCGCGCCGGCGAGGAGGCGCTCGCGGACGCCGCCTCGGTCGAGGCGGACGACGACGACTCGCGCGAGGAGGCGCGCGCCGTCGCGACCGCGCTCGCCATCGAGCACGCGCGCCGCACCGGGTTCGAGGATCCGGCCTGGGTGAGCGGCCTCGCCGCCCCGGCCCCCGCCGAGGAGCCGGAGCCCGCCGAGCCCCCGGCCCGGAAGCGCCGCAAGGCGCGCGAGGAGCAGGAGCCCGCCGCGGCGAAGGCGGCGGCGGTGGTGGAGCTGCCGGCCGCCGAGGCCGCCGCGCCCGAGCCGCTGCCCGAGCCGCCGACGCCGCCCGCCCGCCCGGAGATCATCGTCTCGCAGGCGATGCTCGAGCGCGGGAAGAAGAAGGACAAGAAGAAGGAGGTCCCCGCGTTCGCCTTCACCAAGGCGGGCGACGTCTTCAAGCTCCCCTCGGCGGAGATCCTCGACGCGCACGAGGAGAAGGCCAAGGCCGTCGACGAGCAGGCCCTCACGCGCGTCGCCGACGTCATCGTCGCGACGCTCGAGCAGCACGGCGTCGACGGCGTCATCAAGCACATCCGGCCCGGCCCGGTCGTGACGCTCTACGAGTTCTCTCCGGTGGCGGGCGTGAAGCTCGCCCGCATCGAGAACCTCGACAAGGAGCTCACGATGGCGCTCAGCGCCACGCGGATCCGCATCATCGCGCCGATCCCGGGCAAGGGCGTGGTGGGCATCGAGGTCCCGAACCGCGACCGCGCCACGGTCTACCTGCGCGACATCCTCGAGTCCGAGGCGTTCGCCTCGGCGGGCGGGTTCATGCCGCTCGGCCTGGGCAAGAACATCGAGGGCATCCCGTACTGCGTGGATCTGCAGCGGATGCCGCACCTCCTCATCGCCGGCACCACCGGCTCGGGTAAGTCGGTCGGCCTCAACACCATGATCTGCTCGCTCCTCTACCGGCAGACGCCGGCGGAGGTGCGGATGATCATGGTCGACCCGAAGATGACGGAGCTGTCGCTCTACGAGGACATCCCGCACCTGCTCCTCCCGGTCGTGACCGATCCGCAGAAGGCCGCCCGGGCGCTGCAGTGGGCGGTGGACGAGATGGAGCGCCGGACGCAGGTCCTCGCCGACACGGGCTCCAAGGACCTCAAGAGCTACAACGGCAAGGTCGAGAAGCTCCGCGCCGAGAGCCGCACGTTCGAGGAGAAGGACGCGCCGCCGCCCCGGAAGCTCGTGGTGGTCGACGAGGTCGCCGGCGAGACCGAGGAGGAGGCCGCCGCGCGCGCGGCCGCCGCCGAGGCCGCGCCCGAGCCCGTGCTGGCGAGCCCCGAGTTCGAGGATCCCACCGCGCCCCCGCCGGCGGACCCGGTGGCGGCCCGCGACGAGAAGAAGCTGCCGCAGAAGCTGCCCTACATCGTGGTGGTCATCGACGAGCTCGCCGACCTCATGATGACCGCGCCGCGCGAGGTCGAGATCTCGCTCGCGCGCCTGGCCCAGAAGGCGCGCGCGACCGGCATCCACCTCATCGTCGCGACGCAGCGCCCGTCGACGGACGTCATCACGGGGATGATCAAGAACAACTTCCCGGCCCGCATCAGCTTCCGGCTCGCCTCGCGCCACGACTCGCAGACCATCATCAACGGCCCGGGGGCGGAGGCCCTGCTCGGCGACGGCGACATGCTCGTCTTGACCGCCACGCAGCCGGTCACGCGCGTTCAGGGCGCCTTCGTCTCCGAGGAGGAGCTGCAGCGCGTCGTCGAGTTCCTCAAGGAGCAGGGCAAGCCGGTCTACGACGACTCGATCCTCAAGACGCGCGAGGGCGGCGGGGATGGCCGCTACGACTCCGACGACGACGACCCGGTCTACGACCAGGCGCTCGACCTCGTCTCGCGCATGGAGGAGGTCTCGGTCTCGAAGCTCCAGCGCGAGATGCGCCTGGGCTACAACAAGGCCGCGAAGATCATCGAGCGCATGGAGCGCGAGGGCGTGGTCGGCCCGGCGAACGGCGTGAAGCCTCGCCAGGTGCTCATCCGGCCGGTGGGCGAGGTCTCGCCGATCCCGAACGTGTAGCGCGGCGCGCGCGGGAAGGCCGCGGCGCTCAAACGCGCATCTGCTTCTCCTCGCCGCGCACGAGCCGCCCGATGTTCTCGCGGTGGCGCAGCACGATGAGCGCCGCGAGGGCGACCCCCGCCCAGCTCACCGGGCTCGCGGGTCCGTGGAGCGCGAAGGTCACGATCGCGCAGACGGCGGTGCCCGCGAGCGAGCCCACCGAGGAGATGCGCGTCGTCCCGTAGGCGACGAGGTACGCGACGACCCCGCCGAGCGCGGCCCACGGCGCGAGCACGACGAAGATGCCCAGCCCGGTCGCGACGCCCTTGCCGCCCTTGAACCCGAGCCACACCGGGAAGAGGTGGCCGACGAAGGCGGCGAGCGCCACGAGCACGGTGAAGAGCTCCGCCCGCGGCGTGCCGGCGAGGAGCGCCCGCGCGACGAGGACGGGCACGATGGCCTTCGCCGCGTCGAGGAGCAGGACCACGACGCCCATCTTCTTGCCGCCGGCGCGCGCGACGTTCGTCGCGCCGATGTTCCCCGAGCCCACGGTGCGCACGTCCACGCCGAGCACCAGCCGGCCGAGGAGGACGCCGAACGGGATCGAGCCCGCCAGGTAGCCGGCGACGACGAGCAGGACGCCGAGCGCGCTGTGGCTCACGAGCCGATCTCCCGGAGGACGAGGTACGCCCAGTTGGCGAACAGCGCGAGCACCCCGAGCGCGACGGCCCCGCGGGCGAGCCGCTCGGAGGGCACCGGCAGCGGCGCGCCCAGCGCCGCGCGCGACAGGTCGAGCGCGGCGAAGAGCCAGGCGGCGGCGGCGAGCGTGGCGCCGAGCGGGCTCGCGGCGATCGCGCGGCCGAGCTCGCCGTGCGCCAGGTGGACGAATGCGTGCGTCATGCCGCAGGTGGCGCACGGGATGCCGGCGAGCCCGCGCAGCGGGCACACGAAGGGCAGGGAGAGGAGGGGCAGGAAGCGCGCCGCGAAGAACGAGAGCGCGCCGATCACCGCGAACACCTCGGCGTGCCCGAACCGCGCCGTCCGCTGCCAGCGCACCGCCTCCGTCACAGGCTCACCGAGTGGCCGCGCCCGCCCTGCAGCATGCCGCCGAAGCCGAGGCCGATCGCGGCGCAGCAGGAGCAGACGAGCACGAGCAGCACGGGCGAGAGCACCGCGAGCGTGGACTTCCCGGGCCCGCAGCGCTGGGTCTCGCCGAGGCCGATGATCATCGCCACGACGCCCCACACGAGCGCGAGGAACCCGCCGCAGCCGGGCACGATGAGCAGCACGTTGAGGCCGAGCGCGTAGCCGACGGCGGTGAGCGTCGCGCCGAAGCCGCGCGGCGCGCCGCGGACGAGCAGCAAGATCCCGTGGACGATCGCCGCCCACAGGTAGACGCCGACGAGCGCGGCGAGGGGCGCGAGCACGATCTGCGCGATCGTGGACGCGCCGGACATGCTCTCGACGTACATGCGCACGTAGCGCGCCTGCTCCTCGGGCATGTTCTCAGCCACCGACTCGAGCATCTCCGCCACGCGGCTGCCGGTCGCGAGGCTGTAGAGCCCCTGGAACAGCGTGCCGACCGTGTAGGCGATCACCGCGAAGAGCACCGCGCTCCCCGGCTGGTCGACGCGCACGCGCCGGAAGAAGGCGCTCGGCTGCGTGGCGACGAGCTTCAAGGTCTCGAGGAAGGACGAGAAGATGCCGCGCTGCCGCCGCTCGGCGAACGGCGCGGACGCATCCGGTCCCTGCGGTGCAGGCGGAAACCCCGGCGGCGGCCCCCAGCCGCCCGGCGGCGGCGGGCCCCATCCCCCGGGCGGCGGCCCGTAGCCGCCCGGCGGCGGGCCGGGCGGAGGCGGTAGCTCCGGACCTCTGCCCGCCGCCTGCTCGGGCGGCAGGGGCGGTGCGCCCCACACCGGCTGCTTGGACGTGCGCGCCCAGGCCGGCTCGGGCGCCGGGGCCTCCGGGGAGGGCGGCGGCGGCTCCCGCGGCGCCTCCGGGGCGGCACCGGCACCTGCCGGCGCCTCGCTCGCAGGAGCGGGGGCCTCGGGCTGCGCCGGCGCCGCGGGCGGCGGCTCGGCGGCCGAG
>NZ_JALCYX010000058.1:8500-27729 GCF_022690695.1 Anaeromyxobacter sp. SG17 | reverse complement strand
CGCCGTTTCCCGGGCCGCCGCCCGAGCCGCCCCCTCCACCGCCTGCACCGGTGTGGTCCACGAAGTCGCCGAGCGCGTTGTTCCACACCATCGCGCCGCCGCCCCCGCCACCGCCGCCCCCTCCCGCGCCAAAGCTGCCCGGTCCACCGATGCCGCCCACGGCGCTGCCGATGTGCCCGGCGTAACGAGCGTCGCTCACGACTCCGAGCGAGGCGCCGCCAGGGGCGTTCGCGCCCGCCGCTCCGCTCGCGCCCGGAGATCCATTCTTGCCCGCGATGGTCGTCGCGGTGCCGTACAGAATGCCGCCTGCGCCCCCGGCGCCGCCGCCCGTCCCCAGCCCACGCTGGCCGGCGGTTCCGTCGGTGGCGTATCCGCCCATCCCTCCGGCACCCCCCATGGATCCGAGAGTCCCCCCGGCTCCGCCCACGCCGGTGCACGTATTCTCCGTGCACGCCGCGGTTCCGTTCTCGCCAGGCTGTCCTACCTGTCCGCCCGGGGGCGTCCCGCCCGGGAGACCGGGCGCGCCGTCTCCTGCCTCGATGACGAGGGCGTGCAGCTGGACGTTGGACGAGGAGTCGAGCCGGACGCCGTAGGAGCTCCGCCCGAGCAGGGTCGCGGCCGCGCTGCGGATCGTGAGGCCGTCGAGGATGACGTTCGTCACCCCCCGGCCGAAGACGCCGTCGTTGCCGTGCAGGTCGCCAGAGCCGCCCTGCACGACCGTCACGTTCACGGACGGATTGCGGGCCCAGGCGGCGTCGTACCCTCCGTACACGGCGACGTCGTTCGCGAGCTCCAGCGTGCCTGGGTAGGTGCCCGCGGCGACGTGCACGTCGCCGCCTCCGAGCGCCGAGGCGGCCGCGATGCCGCGCGCGATCGTGGCGAATGGCGCTTGCCGGGTGCCGGCCGCGCTGTCCGACCCGGTGGTCGCGACGAACCAGCCCGCCGACTGTGGGTTGTTGGAGCCAGCGTCACCCGGATCGCTCGATCCGGAGCAGCCGGCGACGAGCGCCAGGGTGAAGGAGGGAAGGAGCAGTAACCGTAAAGTCCTCGTCATTGGTCCCCCAAAGGGTTACGGCGCTCGCCGGAAACCAAAGGCGTGCGGCCGGATGTCGCTGCACGCTGCGTGTACCAGATCCGGGCGCTCCACTGGAAGTGGGGTCCCCCGCCGACGGGACAGGGGCTCGGTGATCCGTATGACCCCAAGCGAATTCTCGCGGTCAGTCGAGCGCGGGGGTAGCGCTCGGACCCTGGGCGACACCGACACACTCGAGCTCTACGCCGACGGGCTGCGGTTCTTCGCTCGCGCAGCGGGTCCCGAGGACGGGCCGCTGGTGGTCCTGCTGCACGGGTTCCCCGAGCTGTCGCGCTCCTGGCACCACCAGCTCCCCGCCCTGGCGGCGGCAGGCTACCGCGCGGTCGCGCCGGATCTGCGCGGCTACGGGCGCACCGAGCGGCGAGGTCCGTACGACCTGCGCACGCTCGCGGGCGACGTGGCCGGGATGGTGCGCGCCCTCGGGCGCGAGCGCGCCGTCGTGTGCGGACACGACTGGGGTGGCGCGATCGCCTGGGCGGCGGCGACGTACGCGCCGCAGGTGGTGGAGCGGCTGGTGGTGCTGAACTGCCCGCACCCGGCGGCGTTCGCCCGCGAGCTTCGCGTGAACCCCCGCCAGCTCCTGCGCTCGCGCTACATGCTCGCCTTCCAGCTGCCGTGGCTGCCGGAGCGGCTCCTCGCGCGCGACCGCGCCGCCGCGATCGCGCGGGCGCTGCGGGGCGGCGCGTACCGGCGCGACGCCTTCCCGCGGGACGAGCTCGAGCGATACCGGGAAGCGTTCGCATCGCGCGAGGCGGCCGCCGCGGCGCTCGCCTATTACCGGGCAGCGTTCCGCGAGCGCGGAGCCTTCGGTCGCGCCGCCCGCGCCCGCCCGGTCTCGGCGCCGACGCTCGTGGTGTGGGGCGTCCGGGACCGCTTCCTCGGGCTCGAGACGATCGCGCCGGAGAAGCTCGCGCCCTGGTTCGCACCCGGGAACGCGCCCGCCGTGGTGCTCATCGCGGAGGCAGGACACTTCGTGCAGAACGAGGCGCCCGGCGAGGTGAACCGGGCGATCCTCACGTGGCTCGCGGAGACCGGGCGGGGGTAATCCGGCAGGGGAGCGGCCGAGTCCGCTCGCCCTTCGACGAGCCTCCGGGCGAGCGGACCCGCGCCGCGGGCAGGGCGCGCACGTCCTCGTACGGGTGGGGGGACGAGAGGCGCGAGGACGGCGCCGCCGCCGTCGTCCTGCCTCGAACCCTACGCCTCGACGCGCGAGCCGAGCACCTTCAGGAACTGCCGCATCCACTCCGGGTGCGCGGGCCAGGCCGGCGCGGTGACGAGCTTCCCGTCGGTGAAGGCGTTCGACGCGGTCGCGTTCACCTCGCCGAAGCGGGCGCCCGCGGCGGTGCACTCCGGACCGACGGCGGGGTAGGCGAGGCAGGCCTTCCCCTTCAGGACGCCCGCGGCGGCGAGGATCTGCGGGCCGTGGCAGATCGCGGCGATGGGCTTGTCGTCGCGCGCGAAGCCCTGTACGAGCTCGATGACGCGCGGATTGAGCCGCAGGTACTCGGGCGCGCGCCCCCCGGGGATGACGAGCGCGTCGTAGTCGCCCGGCCGGAGCTCCTCGAAGGCGGCGGTGATCGCGAAGCGGTGCCCGGGCAGCTCGACGTAGGTCTGATCGCCGACGAAGTCGTGCACCGCCGTCTTCACCGTGTCTCCGGGCCTCTTGCCTGGGCAGACGGTGTGGACCGTGTGACCGACCATCGTGAGGATCTGGTACGGCACCATCGCCTCGTAGTCCTCGACGAAGTCGCCGACGAGCATGAGGATCTTCTTCGCGGCCATGCGCTTCCTCCTTGCGGAGCGGGATGGCGCGAGGATGGCGTGAGGACAGGGGACCCGGCCCGTGCCTTGTGGGTTCGCCGAGGAGCGGCCGCGCTCCCGCCGCGACTCAACGCTCGCGAGCGTCCCCGACGAGCCGCTCCACGAGGAGCACGTCGCGCCAGGCGCCGTCGAGCCGCGCGTGGCGCCGATGCACGCCGACCTCGCGGAACCCCAGGGAGCGGCAGAGCGACGCGCTCGCGTGGTTCTCTACGAAGATCTTGCCGACGACCTTCCACGCGCCCGCGGCCTCGGCCGCCTGGAGGAGGGCCACGCCGAGGGCGCGTCCGACGCCCCGCCCGCGCCCGTCGCGGGCGACGTACACCGACAGCTCCAGCACGCCTGCGTAGCAGGGGCGGGCGCTCGTGGGGAACAGGGCGCCGTAGCCGAGCACGGCGCCCGCATCCTCCGCGACGACGACCGGGTTCACGAGCCACTCCGACACCTCCGCGGCGATCCGCGGCCGCGTCTCGAACGTGGCGGAGCGATCCTCGATGCCCTGGTTGTAGATGCGGGCGATCGCGTCCGCGTCCTCGGGACGGCCGGGGCGGCACGTCACGGGGAGGGGATCGACGTCGGCTCCCATGGCTACCCGAGCTTCTCCTCCAGCACCTTCCGCACCAGGGCCGCGTCGGCGGTGCCGCCGGTCTCGCGCATGGCGGCGCCGACCAGCACGCCGAAGAGCTTCTTCTCTCCGGCGCGGTACCGATCGGCCTCGGCCCGGCGCGCCTCGAGGGCGCGCGCGACGGCGGCCTCCACGGCGGCGCGGTCGGCCACCTTCTCGAGGCCGAGCGCCTTCATGCGCGCCTCGGGATCGCCCCCCTGCTCGACGAGCTCCGCGAGGAGCGTCTTGCCCGCCGCCGGGGTGAGGCGGCCGGCGTCGACGAGCGCGACCAGCCGGCCGAACGCGGCGGGCTGGAGCGGCAGGGACGCGAGCTCGCGATCGCGCGCGAGACCGGCGAGGTCGTTCACGAGCCAGCGCGCCACGGAGCGTGCGTTCGGGTGGACGGCGACGGCCGCGTCGAACCAGGTCGCGACCGCGGCGTCGGCGGAGAGGAGATCGGCCTCCTCCTCGGAGAGCGCGAGCGGCCCCGTGTAGCGGGCGTGGCGCGCGGCGAGCCCCGGGTCCGCGGCGCGCGCCTCGGCGCGCAGCTCGGCGCGGGCCTTCCGCGACGCCCCGGGCCCCGCCCCCTCGGCGCCGCCGGCCGGCGCGGGCTCCCGCCTCGCGCGCCGCGCCTCGGGCTTCACCGCGGTCCGCGCGGCCCACGTGTCCTTGAGCGTGATCGTCCGGTTGAACGCGGGCGCGCCGGGGCGCGAGTCCACCGGGTCCACGAAGAAGTAGCCCTGGCGGAGGAACTGCCAGCGCGTCCCCGGCGCCGCGTCCGCGAGGGCGGGCTCCACGCGGGCGCCCTTCGCGAGCACGAGCGAGTCGGGGTTCAGGGCCTGGAGGAAGTCGGGCTCGGCGTCGGGCTGCTCGACCGCGAAGAGCCGGTCGTAGAGCCGGACCTCCGCGGGGACCGAGCGCGTCGCGTGGACCCAGTGGATCGTGCCGGAGACCTTGCGCCGCTCGCCCTCGCCGCGCGAGGCCGGATCGTGCGTCGCCCGCACCGCGGTGATCGCGCCGGACGCGTCGCGCTCCACGCCCTCGCAGCGCACGACGTAGCCGCCGGCGAGCCGCACCTCGCGGCCGGGCGCGAGCCGCTTCCAGTCCTTCGGGGGCTCCTCGGAGAAGTCGTCCCGCTCGATGAGGAGCTCCCGGCCGAACGGCACCTTGCGGCTCCCGCCGCGGGCCGGCTCGGCGGGCCACCACGGGACGTCCAGCTCCTCGGTCCGGTCCGCGGGCCAGCTCTCGACGACCAGCCGGAGCGGGTTCAGCACCGCGAGCGCGCGCGGGGTGCGGCGCTCGAGGTCCCCGCGGATGGCGAACTCGAGCTTGCCGATGTCGACGACGCTGTTGTTCTTCGCGACGCCGATGAGGTCAGCGAAGTCGCGGAGCGCCTCGGGCGTCACGCCGCGCCGGCGCATCCCGGCGATGGTGGGCATGCGCGGATCGTCCCAGCCCGAGACGCGCCGCTCGTTCACGAGCTGCAGGAGCTTGCGCTTCGAGAGCACGGTGTAGCCGAGCGAGAGCCGGGCGAACTCGTACTGCCGGGGGCGCGGATCCCACGGCCCGAGGTTGTCGAGCACCCAGTCGTACAGCTCGCGGTTGGACTCGAACTCGAGCGTGCAGATGGAGTGCGTCACGCCCTCGAACGCGTCCTCGAGCGGATGGGCGAAGTCGTACATCGGGTAGATGCACCACCGGTCGCCGGTCCGGTGGTGGCTCGCGTGCCGGATCCGGTAGAGCAGCGGATCGCGCATGAGCACGTTCGGGTGCGCCATGTCGATCCGCGCGCGCAGGACGGCGGCGCCGTCCGGGAGCTCGCCGGCGCGCATGCGGTGGAGGAGGTCGAGGCTCTCGGCCGCCGGGCGATCGCGGAACCGGCTGTTCACTCCCGGTCGCTCGAAGCTGCCGCGCTGCTCGCGGATCCGATCCTGCGTCTGGCTGTCGACGTAGGCCTTGCCGTCGCGCACGAGCCGCTCGGCGCACGCGTACATCCGCTCGAAGAAGTCCGAGGCGTAGTAGAGGTGCCCGCCCCACTCGCAGCCGAGCCAGCGCACGTCCGCCTGGATGGCCTCGACGTACTCGGTCTCCTCCGTCACGGGGTTCGTGTCGTCGAAGCGCAGGTGGGTGTGCCCGCCGTACGCCCGGGCCAGGCCGAAGTTGAGGAGGATCGACTTCGCGTGGCCGATGTGGAGGAAGCCGTTCGGCTCGGGCGGGAAGCGCGTGACCACCCGGCCGCCGTTCCTGCCGGCGCGGAGGTCCGCCTCGACGATGTCGGCGAGGAAGTTCGAGGGGCGCGGGGCGTCGCTCATGGTGGCCGATGGTGGTATCGCAGCGCGCCACGCCCCGCAACCCTGCGGCGACCCCGCGGGCCCGGCGAACGCGAGGGTGCCGCGCCGCTCCCGGCGGGTTCAGCCGATGAGCCGGAGCGCGTCGTCGAGGCGGCGCAGCGTCTCTTCCTTGCCGAGGATCTGGACGACGTCGTACATGCCGGGCGAGGCCGTGCCGCCGGTGAGCGCGACGCGCACCGGCTGGGCGATCTTGCCGAGCCCGAGGCCGCGCTGCTCGGCCTCGGAGTGGAAGAGCTTCTCGATCGCCTCGGTCTCGAGCGCGTCCAGGCCGGCGAGGCCGCCGCGGATGGCCTCCAGGATGGGCTTCGTGTCGGCCGTCAGGAACTTGGCCTTCGCCTTGGGGTCGAGCGTGATCGGCGCGTAGAAGTAGCGGAACTGCTGCACGTACTCGCCGAAGGTGCGCGCCCGCTCGCGCGCCACCGCGCAGACGTGGCGGAGCTTCGCGTCGTCGGCCGCGGGGAGCCCGGCGGCGAGGAAGTGGGGCAGGGCGTGCCGCGCGAGCTCCTCGTCCGAGAGCTTCTTCAGCCACTCGTGGTTCACCCAGGCCATCTTCTCCGGGTTGAACACGCCCGCCGTGGCGCCCACGTCCTTGAAGTCGAAGTACCGGACGAGCTCGTCGCGCGTGAAGATCTCCTGGTCCCCGTGGGACCAGCCGAGGCGCACGAGGTAGTTCACCACCGCCTCGGGCAGGTAGCCCATGTCGCGGTAGGCGGTGACGCTCGTCGCGCCGTGGCGCTTGGAGAGGCGCGTCTTGTCGGCGCCGAGGATCATGGGCAGGTGCGCGAACCGCGGGACCGGGTACCCGAGCGCCTGGTACATGAGGATCTGCCGGGCCGTGTTGTTCACGTGGTCGTCGCCGCGCGCGACGAGGTTGATCCCCATCGTCACGTCGTCGACGACCGCGCCGAAGTTGTAGAGGGGGACGCCGTCGCCGCGCAGGATCACCTCGTCCTGCAGCACCTCGTGGGAGGTCTCGATCGGCCCCTTCACGAGGTCGACGAACGTCGTCGAGCCCGTCTCGGGGACGCGGAACCGGATGACGTGCGGTCGGGAGGGATCGTAGGGGAGGCTCCGGCAGGTGCCCGGGTAGCGGAACTGGCGCTTCTCGGCCTCGGCCTGCTTGCGCTGGGCGTCGAGCGTCTCCTTCGTGCAGTAGCAGGCGTACGCCTTGCCCTCGCGGATGAGCCGCTCCGCGTGCTCCGCGTAGATCCCGAGGCGCTGCGTCTGGAAGTAGGGCCCGTGCGGGCCGCCGACGTCCGGCCCCTCGTCCCAGTCGAGGCCGAGCCAGCGCAGGCCGTCGAAGATCGCGTCCACCGCCGCCTGCGTCGAGCGCTCCCGATCCGTGTCCTCGATCCGCAGCACGAACGTGCCGCCGTTGCGTCGCGCCCACAGCCAGTTGAAGAGCGCGGTGCGGGCACCGCCGATGTGCAGGTATCCCGTGGGAGACGGGGCGAAGCGAACGCGGGGTGTGTCCATGGCGGGCGGAACCTAGCATGGGTAGAATCGCGCGCTGATGAAACCAACGACCGCGCTCCTCCTCGCCTCCCTGCTCGCGGGCGCGCCCGGCGCCGCGCGCGCGGCGACCTTCCTCGAGACGAGCGTCGAGGAGACCGCGCGCACCTCCCAGATCGTCGCGCGCGGCGTCGTCGAGCGCACGAGCTCGCGCTGGGCCGGAGCGCGCATCGTCACCGAGGTCGTCGTCCGCGTGACGAGCGCGTGGAAGGGCCGGCCGGGCGAGCGGCTCAGGCTGCTCGTGCCCGGCGGCAAGGTCGGCGAGATCGCGCAGACGGTGGACGCGGCGCCCACCTTCGAGGAGGGCGAGGAGGTCGTCGTCTTCGCGGGGCGGCGCGGGAACACCTGGCGCGTGAACGGCCTCGCGCTCGGGAAGTACCGGGTCGAGGACGGCATGGCGACGCCCGGCACCGAGGGCGCACGCTTCGCGCCGCGCGGCCTCGCCGCGGGGGAGCGCGCGGTCGGACGGATGTCCGTCGACGAGCTCGAGCGGCGCGTCCGGAGCGCGCGGTGAGCGCGCGCGCGGTGCGCCTCGCCGCCGCCGTCGCGGTGCTGCTCCTCGCGCCGCCCGCGGCGCGCGCCTACGAGCGCAGCACGAGCGGTAACGGGGCCGCGTTCTACTGGCAGGAGCGGACGGTCGGCTACCAGATCAACCCGCGCCGCGCCGCGTCCGCCCCCTCGTGCGCGGACACCTCCCAGTACGCGGACACCGCCGCGATGGAGGCGGTGCGCGCCGCGTTCCGCACCTGGACCGGCGCCGTGCAGGACTGCACCGATCTCCAGCTCGTGGACCAGGGCACCACCGACGTCGTGACGGCAGGCTACGACCCGCGGGCTTCGCGGAACGAGAACCTCGTGGTCTTCCGCGCGGGCTGGTGCTCCGACGTCGCGCCGAGCACGGACGCGTGCTGGAACGCCGGCTCGTGCGCGAACACCTACGACTGCTTCGAGGACGCGCAGCCGGCGGACCGGGCGACCATCGCGATCACCACCGTCACGCACGACGCCAACAGCGGGCGGATCTACGACGCCGACATCGAGTTCGCCGACTGGGACGGTCAGTCCGGCCCGCTCAGCTCCACCGCTGGTGCGACCCAGCCGCCGTACGGCTGGTACTTCACGTGCACGCCCACCGCGCAGTCGCCCTGCACGCTCTACGCCCAGAGCGGCTGCACCTACGTGGACCTCCAGTCGAACGCGACGCACGAGATCGGCCACTTCATCGGCCTCGCCCACCCGTGCAACCTCGGCGACTCGGACTGCAACCCGCGGACGAGCCCGTACCGGGCGGTCGTCATGTTCCCGGCGGCGAGCCTGGGCGACGTGTCGAAGCGCACCCTCACCGCCGACGACCGGGCGGGCCTCTGCGCCATCTACCCGCGCGGCGGGGCCACGTGGACCTCCCCCGTGAAGGCGGCGGGGCGCGGCGGCTGCGCGTCGGCGGGCGGGGCGGGCGAGCTCGCCTCCGCGCTCCTCGCGCTCGCGGCGCTCGCGCGGCGCGGCCGCCGGCGCTGACGTTCCGCGGCGGCGGTCCCGTCAAACCACCGCGATCCCCGCGTAGCCGACGACCTGGTCGTCGTCCCCCGTCACCTCGCCGGAGTGGCCGTAGCGGACGAGCTCCGCCCGCGAGGCTCCCATGAGCCGCGCGGCGACGAGCATCACGGTGGCCGGCACGACGCCGCACATCGAGATGTCCTCGGCGTGGACCACCTCGTAGAGCCCCTCCGGATCGAGCGCGAGGATGCGCTCGATGGCGCGGTGATCCAGGCGCCGCGCGACCGTCGCGGGGAGGTAGTGGCTCATGTCGCTCGAGGCCACGACGAGCGCGCCGGCGGCGGAGGCCGCGTCGGCGACGGTCCTCCCGAGCGCCACGCAGTCCTCGAGCGCGAGGTGCGCGAGGCAGAGCGCGGCGATCGTGACGCCGGGCCGCGCGCGCTGGAGAAACGGCACCTGCACCTCGAGCGCGTGCTCGCGCGCGTGCGCGCTCGGGTCGGGGGTGACGAGGGGGGAGGCGGCGAGCGCCGCGGTGAGCTCCGCGTCGACCGGCACCTCGCCGAGCGGCGTGCGCCACGCGCCGCGTGCGGGCCAGAGCGCGGCGCCGGCGCCGAGCCCGGTGTGGTTCGGGCCGAGCACGACGACACGCGCGGGGACCTCCACGCGCGCGTAGACCGCGCCCGCGATCGCGCCGGAGTAGACGTAGCCCGCGTGCGGCGCGACGAGGCCGCGCGCGCGGAGCTTCTCGCCCGCGCCCGAGAGGAACCCGTCCACCTGCGAGGCGAGCGCGGCGGCCTCGGCGGTGTAGAACCGCCCGGCGACGGCGGGGGCCCGATCCATGCGGCGAGTATAGGGTCCTCCCAGGGCGACGGCCGACCGGAGCGGGCCCGCCCGGCGGAGGTGACCGGCCCGGAGGCAGCGGCGAGGGCGGGCGCTCGCTCGCGCCGCCGCGGCGCACGCGCGCGCACACGCGGCGGGTTGACGCTCCGCGCTACCCGTGCGATCCCGGCCCGGTGCAGAGGACGTCCGCCGACCCGCGCACCGCCGCCCCGCTCCAGCGGAGGACGCCCGCCCCCGATCCGCCTCGCGTGCTCGTGCGGACCTGGCTCCTCGCCGTCGGCGGGCTCGCGCTCGCGAAGCTCCTCTCCTACGTCGAGCCGTCGGGGCTCCTCGCCGGGAACCTCGCCGGGGTCGCGGCCTTCCTGTTCATCGCGCTCCCCGACGGCCGCCTGCGGGCGCGCCACGACCCGTGGGCCGCCTACGGCGTCCCGCGCCTCGCCCCGCGGGACCCCGCCACCTGGCGCGCGCTCGGCCGGGGCGCGCTGCAGGGGCTCCTCGTCTGCGCGGTGGTGTTCCCCGTCTTCGCCGCGCTGTTCTGGCTCTACGCGGAGGCGCTCCCGCACCTGCCAGGGGCGATCGCGCGGATCGTCGCACCGTACGGCATCGCCCCGCGGCTGTCGGCGCGGCTCCCGGAGCGCGTGCTCCTCCTCGTGGTGGTGCAGTTCCTCGTCGTGGCCGCGCCGGAGGAGCTCTTCTACCGGGGCTGGATGCAGACGAGCTGGGCCCGCTCCGCGCCGGAGCGCGGCGTCACGGTGCTCGGCGCGCGCCTCGGGGCGGGGTTCCTCTGGACACAGGCGCTCTTCGCGCTCGGCCACCTGGTGGTGCTGGAGCCCTGGCGCCTCGCGACCTTCCTGCCCGGGCTCCTGTTCGGGTGGGTCCGCGAGCGCACGGGCGGGCTCGTCGCCCCGGTCGTGGTGCACGCGCTCGCGAACGTCTTCCTCGCGACGCTGGAGGCGAGCTTCTACGGATGACAGGCCGGGGGCCGGGCGCTAGAAAGCGGCGCATGCCCGGGACCATCCGCGAGATGCTCGAGGACCTCGAGGAACGGACGCTGCACCCGCGGGCCGCGCGGGCGTCGCAGTCCCGCGGGCGCGAGCGCCCGGAGCCGGAGGACGACGAGCGGCCCTCGTTCCAGCGCGATCGGGACAGGCTCGTCCACTCGAAGGCCTTCCGCCGCCTCGCCGGCAAGACGCAGGTCTTCCTCGCGCCGCGCGGCGATCACTACCGCACGCGCCTCACCCACACGCTCGAGGTCGGGCAGGTCGCGCGCTCCATCGCCCGCGCGCTCCGGCTGAACGAGATGCTGGTCGAGGCGATGGTCATGGGGCACGACCTCGGCCACACGCCGTTCGGGCACGCCGGGGAGCGCATCCTGAACGACGTCGTGCCGGGCGGCTTCCACCACGTCATCCAGTCGGTGCGCGTCGTGGACGTGCTCGAGAACGACGGGCAGGGGCTGAACCTCACCGCCGAGGTGCGGGACGGGATCCTGCGCCACTCGAAGGGGAAGGGGAACGTGCTGCTCAAGGGGAGCGGCGCGAAGGCGCTCACCCTCGAGGCCGAGATCGTCCGGCTCAGCGACATCATCGCGTACGTGAACCACGACCTCGACGACGCCGTGCGGGCCGGGCTCTTCGAGGAGGCGGACGTCCCGGCGCCGATCCGCGGGGTGCTCGGCGGCGGCGGCACCTCGCGGTACCGCACGCTCATCCGCGACGTCATCCGCCGCTCCGACGTGGACGGGGGCGGCCACATCGAGATGTCGCCGGACGTGCACGAGGCGCTGCTCGCGCTGCGCGACTTCCTGTACGCGCGCGTCTACGAGAACCCCGTCGTCCACGACGAGTTCGTGAAGGCGCAGCGGATCCTGCGCGATCTCCACGACTGGTGCGTCGAGGATCCCGGGCGGCTGCGCGAGCGGCACGGCGTGGTCGCGCGCGAGGGCGATCCGCCGCAGCGGGCCGTGATCGACTGGCTCTCCGGGATGACCGACCGCTTCGCCATCGGCGTGTGGGAGGGGATCTTCGTCCCCCGCCCGTGGAGCGTGGTCTGACCGGCGTCCGCCCCCGTTCGAACATCCCTGAACGGCAGCGTGACTCGCGTCACCGAAGGTGGCGCGAATCACGTCATTTACGGACCGTTGAGGCTCGACACCGACACCTGCAGGGAGCGGCTCACCGCGACGACGCTCCCCTCCGGGACCTCGATGAAGCCGTTGGGGGCGAGGAGCCGCGTGGCGAACGCCACCGCCTTCACCCGCCGGTGCGGCCGCACGCGCGGGTCGCTCTCGGGCGTGTCGAGGCCGATCTCGTCGAGGGGGCACGGGACGATGCCCTCGTAGAGCGCGTAGAAGAGCGGTCCTCCCCGGCGCGTCGCGACCATGATCCGCCCGTTCGTCGCCACGAACACGAGCCGGCTCGCCTTCTGCTCCCCCGCCTCGCGCGCCCACGCCTCGAGCTGCCGCACCGTCCGCGCGAGCGCGCGGCCCGCGGTGGCCGCGTCGAGGTCGAGGTCGTCGAGGCGGCCGTCGTCCTTGAGGTGCTTCGCGAACAGCATGAACGCGTGCTCGGAGGAGCTCTCCCCCGCGATCTGCCGGCGGAGGTGGTCGGGGATCGCCGAGAGGAGCCTGGGGCGGATACCCTCCCACCCCGCGACGGTCCCCGCGTGCGCGAAGAGCCAGCGGCGGTAGCGGAACGGCTGGGTGTTCTCGTCCTTGGAGGCGAGGCCGGACGAGAGGCGTGCGTGGACGAGCAGCGCCTCCGAGTCGACCTTCCCCACGAGCTCGGGGAGGGAGAGCGGAGCGGTCGCCCCCGACGGACGCTTCCCGAGCAGCACGTTCCCGGCCGTGTAGTAGCCGAAGCCGTAGGCCAGCGGGAGAGTGTCCCCCTCGCCCTGCAGCGACACGTGCGACCTGAGCCGCTCCAGCTGGCACCGGAGCAAGCTGTCATCGGTCTGAAGGACCGCGACGAGCGCGCCCATGTATCCGTTCTCCTCGGGTCGACGAACCCTGCGGCGAGAGATCGCCTCGCCACTCGAAACAGTAATAACCGGGGGCGCGCCTCGGGGCCGGCGTCGGTCGCCGAACGCCCACACGAGGGGGGGGTCGCTCGTTTGACAGCCTGTCGAAGCCGCCGCTAGGATGCGCTAACCCGGCGAAACCGCTGGACAACATCCATGAGCGACGACATCGCGGTCGGAATCGATCTCGGAACCAGCTACAGCGCCGTCGCCGCCGTCACCCAGGCCGGCGCGTCCCCGCAGGTACTCCCGAACGAGTGGGGGGATCGCACGCACGCCTCGGTCGTGTCCTTCCTCGAGGACGGCTCCGTCCTCGTCGGGAACGACGCGAAGAAGAACATCATCACGAACGCCGAGAGCACCGTGTACTCGGCGAAGCGGCTCATCGGGCGCTTCTTCTTCTCCGACGAGGTGAAGAAGGCGCAGGCGGTGATGCCGTACCGGATCGTGGAGGGGCCGAACAACGCGGTCCGCCTGCAGGTGCGCGACCGCGACCTCGCCGTGCCGGAGGTCTCGGCGCTCGTCCTGAAGGAGATGAAGGCGATCGCCGAGACCGCCCTCGGGCGCGACGTGAAGAAGGCCGTCATCACCTGCCCGGCGTACTTCAACGACAACCAGCGCCAGGCGACGAAGGACGCGGGCCGCATCGCCGGCCTCGAGGTGCTGCGCATCATCAACGAGCCGACCGCGGCCGCGCTCGCCTACGGCTTCGGCCGGGACATCTCCCAGAAGATCTGCGTCTACGACCTCGGCGGCGGCACGTTCGACGTGTCGATCCTCGAGATCGGCAAGGACGTCTTCGAGGTGCTCTCGACCGCGGGCGACACGTACCTCGGCGGCGACGACTTCGACGACCGGATCATGACGTGGCTCGCGGACGACTTCCTCGCGCGGCACGGTCTCGACCTCCGGCAGAACAAGTTCTGCCTGCAGATGCTGAAGGAGGCGGGCGAGCGCGCGAAGATCGAGGTGGGGCGGGACGGGGTGGCGAGCATCCACGTCCCCGGGATCTGCCAGTCGCCGGAGGGCGAGGTGCTCGACCTGCGCGGCAAGCTGACCACCGACCAGTTCAACCGGATGGTGATGGATCTCGTCCAGCGCACCTTCAAGGTCTGCGACGAGGCGCTCCAGTCGGCGCGGCTCACCGCGGGTGACGTCGACGCGGTCATCCTGGTCGGCGGCCCGACGCGGCTGCCGATCGTCCGCAACAGCGTCCGGCACTACTTCCAGAAGGAGCCGATGTCCGGGATCGACCCCGACGAGGCGGTCGCGCTCGGGGCCGCGCTGCAGGCGCACGCGCTCCTGAACCGGAACGCCGCCGAGCACGGCCAGGCGAGCTACCTGCTCGACGTGACCCCGCTGTCGCTCCGCGTCGGCACCGTGGGCGGCTTCACCGAGAAGATCATCGACAAGAACACCCCCATCCCCATCGAGAAGTCGAAGACCTTCACGACGAGCCGCGACGGCCAGGACCGCGTGAAGATCCGCGTCTACCAGGGGGAGTCGAACCGCGCGGAGGGCTGCGAGCTCCTCGGAGAGTTCGAGTTCAAGGGCTTCCGGGTGGCGCAGCGCGGCGCGGTGCAGATCCAGGTGACGTTCGAGATCGACTCGAACGGCATCGTGAACGTCTCCGCCGCGGACCTCGAGACGGGCCAGCGCACCTCCACCACGATCAGCCTCTCGTCGGGGCTCTCGGAGCAGGACCTCCGCGCGGCGATCGACCACAACGCCGAGCTCGAGCTCGCCCACGGTCCGCGCGCCTAGGCCGACGGAGGCAAGACGATGGACGCCCAGTTCCTCATCGAGGTGGAGACGCTGGCCGGCGCGCTGGATCAGCTCGACTACTTCGCGATCCTGAAGCTCCCGCAGGGCGCCACGCCCGCGGAGATCAAGGCCGCCTACTACCGCGAGTCGCGCGCGTACCACCCGGACCGCTTCGCCGCGTTCCCCAACGCCGCCCTGCGCGACCTCGTCGGCCGGATCTACCGGCGCATCAACGAGGCGTACACGGTGCTCCGCGACGACCGGAAGCGCGCGCGCTACCAGGCCGACGTCTCCGGGCCCGACCGCGCCGCGAAGCTGCGCTTCACCGAGGTCGAGGAGGCCGCGGTGAAGGACGAGCAGAAGCGGAAGCTCGAGGAGCAGCTCGGGCAGACGCCGAACGGCCGGAAGTTCTACGCGGCGGCGCTCGTCGAGATCGAGGCCGCTCGCCTCGAGGGCGCGGAGCGCGCGCTGAAGAGCGCGCTCATGTACGAGCCCGAGAACGCCCGCTTCAAGGAACAGCTCGCCACGGTGCAGCGCGAGCTCGACAGGGGGCGCGCGAAGGGCGACGCCTTCAAGATCAAGTGACCGGCACGACGATCGATCTCGCGGCGCTCGCGGCGGTGGCGCTCGCCGCCGTGCTGGGCGCGTCGTCGGGGGCCCTCCGGCAGCTGGTCCAGCTCGCGGCGGTGGCCGCCGGAGGCCTCGCCGCGCACCACCTGGCCGTGCCCGTGGCGGCCGGCCTCGGCCGGTTCGCGTCCGCCCCCGTCGCGCGCGTCGTCGCGCCCACGTTCCTGTTCCTCGGCGTCTCCGCGCTGATCTCGCTCGTCGGCGGCGCGCTGCTGCGCGGCACCGCGGCCGCGCGCGCCGTGCGCGGCCCCGCCGACCGCGGGCTGGGCGCGCTCCTCGGCGGCGTGAAGGGCGCGCTCGGCGCCTGGGTGCTGCTCTCGATCCTCGCCCTCGCGGGCCGCCTCGCTCCCGAGGGGCTCGCGCGGGCGCTGCGCTCGAGCCAGCTCGTGGATCTCGCGGGGCGGTACGACCTCGTCGAGCGCGTCGCGCCGGACGGCGCGAGGACGCTCGAGCGGTTCCGGACGCGCGGGGAGGGCGAGCCCGAGCGGCGCTGAGGTCCCTCAGTGGAGCGTCGCCGCGTCGATCCTGTCCACGCGACGCCGGACCCAGGCCGCGTCGACCGTCGCGCGCGTGCCGCGCCGCTCCGGCGCCTCGAACAGCAGATCGGCGACGACCTCCTCGACGACGCCGCGCAGGCCGCGCGCGCCGAGCCCGCGGTCCGTCGCGAACCGCACGATCTCCCTCAGCGCCCCGTCGGTGAACGTCAGCTCGACGCCGTCGGCCGAGAGCAGCTCCTTCACCTCGCGCACGATCGCGTCGGGCGGACCGGTGAGGACGGCGAGGAGCTCCTCCTGCGAGAGCTCGTCCAGCTGGACGACGATCGGCAGCCGCCCGAGGAACTCGGCGAGCATCCCGTACTCGAGGAGGTCCTTCTGGCGGATCGCCCGCGCCGCGCACCGGCGGCCGTCGCGCGCGCCGAAGCCGAGGCCGCGCCCCTCGGCCGCGTAGGCGAAGACGTCCGTGAACGTCCCGGCGCAGACGAAGAGCACGTCGGTCGTGTCGACCGGGATCGCCTCCTGGCGAGACCAGTGCGGAGCGGCGTCGAGGGGGACGGTGACCTCGCGCCCCTCGAGGAGCTTCAGGAGGGCCTGCTGCACGCCCTCGCCCCCGATGTCGCGCGAGCCGACGCCGCTGCGGTGCCCCTGCGTCCGCCGGGCGATCTTGTCCACCTCGTCGATGAAGACGATCCCGCGCTGCGCCTCCTCGACGGCGTGCCCCGCCTTCGCGAGCAGCTCCGTGATGATCAGCTCGACGTCCTTGCCGTAGTACCCGGCCTCGGTGAACTCCGTGGCGTCGGCCACGTGGAAGGGGACGTCGAGGATCTGCGCGAGGTTCCGCGCGAGGTGCGTCTTCCCGCAGCCGGTCGGGCCGATGAGCAGCACGTTCGACTTGCGGATGGGCACCTGCCGGCGCGTGCGCCGGAGGGCGGTGCGCTTCAGGTGGTTGTACGCGGCGATCGCGAGCGCGCGCTTGGCGCGCTCCTGGCCGACGACGAACCGGGAGAGCCGCTCGACGATGTCGCGCGGCGTGGGGATGGCTGGGCGCTCGTCCAGGCGGAGCGGCTGGGGCGGCTTCACACCGGAACGGTCGGCCCGGGGGCCGCCGCGCGCAACCCCGAGCGGAGGCGCGACGGCGCTCCGCGTCAGCGCCTCGCCCGTCCGAGGATCAGGCCGCCTGCGAGCGGAGCATCCAGCCGACGAGCTTGTAGAGCAGGCGCGCGCCGACGTTGCCGTCCCACTCGCCGCCCTCCGGATCGGGGGCGACCTCCACGAGGTCGAAGCCGACGATGCGCCGGCCGCTCCGCACGATGCCGCCGACGAGCGCCGTCGCCTCCTGGAACGAGAGCCCGCCCGGCACGGGCGTGCCCGTATGCGGGCAGAGCGTCGGATCGAGGCCGTCCACGTCGAAGGACACGTAGACGTCGCGCGGGAGCGGCTCCAGGATGCGCCGGACGGTGGCCGTCCACGGCTCGCCGTCGAAGCGGGCCTGCGCGAGCTGCGCGTCGTGGTGCTGCACGATGCGCCCGCCCGACCGGCCGGCGTACGCGTGCTCCTCCTCCGACAGGTCGCGCAGCCCCACCTGCACGATCCGCCCGATGTCCGGGCAGCGCTCCGCCGCGTTGTAGAGCACCGAGGCGTGGCTGTAAGTGAAGCCTTCGAAGGCGACCCGCAGGTCGGCGTGGGCGTCGACGTGCAGGACGCCGAGCCCGGGGTGGCGGCGCGCGTGGGCGGCGATGCAGCCGAGCGCCGTGGAGTGGTCGCCGCCGACGAGGCCGACGCGCTTGCCCCTCGCGAGCAGGCCCTCGACGCGCTCCTCCACCCACCGGTTCACCTGCTCGCACGCCCGATCCACCGCCTGGGCGGCGCGGGCGAGGTCGTCCCGGCCCTGCACGACGCCCCCGGCTGCGATCACCGGCGCCGCGGCGGCGCGCGCCTCCTCGTCGAGCCGGGCGATGGCCGCGGGCACCTCGAGCATGTGGATCCCGGCCTCGTAGGGGCGGCCGGTCTCCACGTCGAACAGGTCGACCTGCCGGCTCGCCGACAGGATCGCCTCGGGGCCGCGGTTCGTGCCGCCGCCGTAGGAGGTGGTGGCCTCGAACGGCACGGGCACGAGGACGACGCCGGCGTCCTCCTCCGAGTGCGGGAGGCCGAAGACGCCGGAGCCCGGCTGGGCGGCGGCGGAGGGGTCGAAGGACATGGAGGACGTCTAACGGCGCGGCAGCGCGCGGCCAGGGCCGACGGACTTCGCCTTGCCCGAGTCGCGCATCTCCGGCAGCGCGTCCGAGCCCGGGTGCTTCTTGACGTGGGCCTTGCGGAGCGTCTCGTACATGTCCGGGAGGCGCTTGAAGAGCCGCTTGGGCTTGCGCTTCTTGCGCGTCGCGAGCGCGTACGCGAACACGAGCGGCGCTGCGATCGTCGTGTCCGAGTAGACCACGACGTGGTTCTTCATCATGTTCGCCTGCACCTTGCCCCAGCTGATCGCCTCGGAGGGCGTCGCGCCCGAGAGGCCGCCCCACTGCGGCGAGTCCGTCGAGATCTGCAGGACGTACTCGTGGCCGCCGCGGTTGAGGTCGAGGATCTGCCAGAGGGTCGGCTGGGTCTGCAGGTAGAAGTTCTTGGGCGAGCCGCCGCCGAGGATGACGACGCCGTTCACCTTGGCGTCGTAGACGATGGCCGTCGACTGGAGGACGTCGAGGTCGGGGTCGATCGTGGTCTCGCCGCCGCGGAGCTTCATGGCGGCGACGTTCATGCCGATCGAGGAGTCGCCCGGCGAGGAGGTGAAGACCGGGACGTCGTACCGGGCGGCGGTCGCGACCCAGCTCTTCTCCGGCAGCGGCGCCTGCTGGTTCACGAGCTGGCCGAGGTAGTGGTGGAGCCGCGGCGTGGAGATGCGGGCGCGCAGCGCCTTGGGCGCCTTCTCGAGCGCCTCGCGCACGAAGGCGTCGGTGTCGAGGAGCGAGTCCTCGGTGATGAACACGTCGTAGATGCGCTCGATGCCCGCCTGGTACAGCTCCTTGTCGTCCACGTGGAAGTGGCCCTGGACGACCGGCAGCTTCAGCGCGAAGTGGAGGTCGTGGTACAGGTTCGCGCCCGTGGAGATGACGAGGTCCACGAAGCCCGCCTCGATCATCGCCTGGATCGCGCCGCCCACCCCCGCGGGCGCCATGGCGCCGGTGACGGTGAGCGCGATCGTCGCGCCCGAGTCGATCATCCGGCCGAACAGGTCGCAGCCCTCCGCGAGCCGGCCGCCGTTGAAGGCGCCCGCGCGGCGATAGACGTCGACGAGATCCTCGACCGACATCCCCGGCCTGAGGCGCATCGGCTCGACGGGCGGACGGGAGAGGTACTTCTTCCGGAGAACCTTGGAGTTCTGGGCCATGGCGGGCGCGGAAGTTATCGGCCGCCGCGGGGAGCGTCAAGGAACAGCGGTCTGGAGGCGGGCGCGGCCATGTCGCCAGCAGGGAGGAGTACCCCGTCGCGACGGCTCACGGGACCCGCCGAGCAGGGGTGGGGCCCCGGCGGGGCGGCCGCCCGGGGGGGGGGGGGGGCCCCGCGAGATCCAGCCACGCGCGCCGGCGACGCGAGGTGGGGCTGGGCGCGGCCGCGGA
>NZ_JALCYX010000058.1:0-8490 GCF_022690695.1 Anaeromyxobacter sp. SG17 | reverse complement strand
CCCCCGGGCGCCCCGGGGCCGGCCCGCGGGGGGGGGGGGGGGGGGGGGGGGCCCCCCCCCGGGGGGGGGGGGCCCCCCCCCCCCCCTAGATCATGCCTCGCGCGCCGACGACTGGAGCTGGAGCTGGACGAGGCCGATCTGGCCGTCGTCGGCCGGCTTGAAGGCGAGCTCGACGAGCTTCGCCTGCCGGTAGACGTCGAGCATCCGCTCCTGCCCCTGGCGCCAGACCGAGACCATGGTACACGCGGTCGAGTGACCGCAAGCGTCCTCGCCGTCGAGGCAGACGTTCAGGGCGACCGGCCCCTCCACCGCCTCGATGACGTCGAGGAAGCTGATCTCGTTCGGCGAGCGCGCGAGGGCGTAGCCGCCGTGCGGGCCGCGCGTGGACTTCACGAGGCTCTGGTCGACGAGGGTCTTCAGGATCTTCGCGAGGAAGTCCTCCGGTACGTCCATCTGGCGCGCGATCTCCCGGAAGGGCACCACCGACTCCTGCGGGATCGAGGCGAGGTAGATCATCGCCCGGAGCCCGTAATCGATCTTCCGCGAGATACGCAGTACGTGCTGCATCGAGGCCTTCCCCGCGCGCCACCTCTCCCGCCGAGCGCGCTGTGCTTGAAGTCGATATTGTAGCACGCACGAGGTGGACATTTCATGGCTGGGCCGACCGCCGACGGACTCATCGACCTGCACTCGCACAGCCTCGCGTCCGACGGGCAGTTCGCCGCAGGCGACGTCGCGGCGCGCGCCGCCTCGGCCGGCGTGAAGGTCTGGGCGCTCTGCGATCACGACACGGTGGCGGGCCTGCCCGCGGCGAACGAGGCCGCGGAGCGCCTCGGCCTCCGCTTCGTGCCCGGGATCGAGCTCTCCGCGTTCCTCGACCGGCGCGAGATCCACCTCCTCGGGCACTTCGTGGACCCGGCGGACGCGGCCCTGAGGCGCTTCGAGGACTTCCTGGCGGACCAGCGACGCACCCGCATGGAGCAGATCGTGAAGAAGCTCTCCACGCTCGGCGTGCGGCTGCAGGTCCACGACATCGAGAAGTACAGCGGCGGCAAGACGATCGGTCGGCCGCACGTGGCGCGGGCGATCGTGGAGACGGGGGCGGTCGTGGACGTGAAGGAGGCGTTCGACCGCTTCCTCGGCGAAGGCCGGCCGGCGTACGTCCAGCGCTACCGGCTCGACGCCGAGGAGGCCGTGCGGCTCGTGCGCTCCGCGGGCGGGACCACCACCGTCGCCCACCCCGGCGTGTCGGGGCTGGATCGCGGGGATCTCGAGCGGCTGCGCGCGTTCGGCGTCGAGGGCGTCGAGGTGCTGCACGCCGACCACAACCCGTCGGTGCGCGAGAAGTACCGCCGCGCGGCCGAGGCGCTCGACCTGGTGCCCACCGCGGGGTCCGACTTCCACGGACCGCAGATCTCGCCGGACCGCCACTTCGGCGACGTCACGATGAGCGCGGCGGACCTCGCGCGCCTCGAGGCTCGCAGGCCCTAGAGGGCGGCGCCCGCGCGGGACGCGAAAAGAGAACGGCCCGACCGGCTGGAACCGGTCGGGCCGCTCGCCGCGGCGCGCTGCGGGGGTCGCCTACCCGCGGAACAGCTGCAGCGACGCCTGCGTCCAGCGGATCATGGGCGTCCACCAGATCCCGAACACCAGGATGGCCAGCGAGAACCCGCCGAGCAGCAGCTGGTAGCCCGGGCGCGCGCGGATGGCCGGCGCGTCGGCCGTGTACGGCGCGTCGATGAACATCGCCCGCACCACGCGCACGTAGTAGTAGAGCGAGACCGCCGTGTTGAGCGCGCCGATGAGCGCGAGCCACGCGTACCAGCCTCCGCCAGGCCCGTCGATCCGCTCGAAGACCGCGTAGAACAGGTACCACTTGCCCGCGAACCCGGCGAACGGCGGGAGCCCCGTGAGCGAGAACAGGAAGATCGCGAACGCCACCGCCGCGACCGGGTGGCGCCTGGACAGGCCGCGGTAGTCGAGGATCGACTCCGAGCCGGTCGCCTCGGCGACGAGGATCACGACCAGGAACGCGCCCACGTTCATGACGAGGTACACGAGCATGTAGATCATGACGGCCTGCACGCCGCGGTCGGAGACCGTGGAGAGGCCCATGAGCGTGTAGCCCGCGTGCGCGATGGACGAGTAGGCGAGGAGCCGCTTCAGGTTCGTCTGCCCGAGCGCGGTGAAGTTGCCGAGCGTCATCGTGACGGCGGAGACGACCCCGATGACGGCGGGCCAGGGGATCCCGGCGAGCGCCACGGCGAAGCCGGTGGCGGGCGAGGCGGGGCCGGCGAGCGCGGTGTTGAAGATCCGGATCGCGAGCGCGAAGCCCGCGGCCTTCGGGCCGACGGAGAGGAACGCCGTGAACGGCGTGGGCGCGCCCTCGTACACGTCCGGGCACCACATGTGCCACGGCACCGCGGCGACCTTGTAGCCGACGCCGGCGGTGACGAACACGATGGAGACCACGAGCGCGATGCGCGTCGCCGCGACCGAGACGGCCGAGCCGGCCTGGATCCCCTGCAGCTGGGCGCCGACCGCGTGGAGGCTCGTCGTGCCCGTGAGGCCGTACAGGTAGCTCATGCCGAAGAGCATGACCCCCGAGGCCACGCCGCCGTAGATGACGTACTTCAGCGAGCCCTCGGCGGCCTTGCGGTCGCCCTTGCGGAAGCCCGCGAGGACGTAGCTCACCATCGAGACGAGCTCGAGGGAGAGGTAGACCATGAGCAGGTCGGTCGCGCTCGCCATCATGAACATCCCGAGCACGATCGCCATGAGCAGCGCGAAGAACTGGCCGATGCGCTCGGGCGGGAAGTCGCGCCCCTGCGCGGCGATGACGACGGTGAGCGCCCCCGCCGCGAGGAACAGCCACTTGAAGAAGATGGCGAACGCGTCGTTCGCGAGCATGCCGTTGAACAGCGACTGGGCGTCCGGCGGCTGGATGGCGAGGAGCCCCGCCGCCGCTGCGAGGACGGCGAGCGCCGCGGCGGAGAGGAGCGCGACCCGCGCCGCGCTCCGGCGGAAGACGACGTCGAGCACGAACAGGATCAGCGTCCCGAACGTGAGCGCCATCTCCGGCCGGAACCAGAGCGCGGAGCGCAGGTTCTCGTCGACGAGAGGGAGGAAGGAGTCCATCACGGTCTCGCTCCGGGCCTACAGCGGCCGGATGTTCTGGATGATGAGGTGCAGGCTGCGGTTGATGACCCCGAGGATCGCCTGCGGGTAGAAGCCGAGGACGATCGCGATGGCGGCGAGCGGGTAGAGCGAGATGCGCTCGCGCCAGTTGAGGTCCGGATACCCCTTGTAGACGGGGTTCAGCTTGCCGAGGAACATCCGGTGGATCGCCCACAGGTAGTACGCGGCGGTGATGATGACGGCGGTCGCCGAGATGATCGTGTAGCCGGTGAACACCGGGAACGCGCCCGTGAAGACCATGAACTCGGCGATGAAGCCGGCGAGGCCGGGGAGGCCGAGCGACGCGAAGAACGCGAGGCCCATGATCGCGGTGTACTCGGGGAGCTCGGAGGCGAGGCCGCCGAACTTCTCGATCTCACGGTGGTGGGCGCGGTCGTAGATCACGCCCACGATGAGGAACAGCATCGGGCTGATGATGCCGTGCGTGAAGAGGTTCAGCACCGCGCCCGAGATGCCGGCGGGCGTCATGGCCGCCATGCCGAGCAGCGAGAAGCCCATGTGCGAGACGGACGAGTAGGCGATGAGCTTCTTCAGGTCCTTCTGCCCGAGGCAGACGAACGCGGCGTAGACGATGTTGATGACGCCGAAGACCGCCATCGCGTGCGCGGCCCACGCGGTCGCGTCGGGGAGGATGGGGTAGTTGAAGCGGAGGATGCCGTAGATGCCCATCTTCAGGAGCACGCCGGCCAGGATGACGGAGATCGGCGTCGGCGCCTCGACGTGCGCGTCGGGCAACCAGGTGTGGAAGGGGAACATCGGGATCTTGATCGCGAACCCGATGAAGAGGGCGACGAAGGCGAGCTTCGTGAACGCGATCCCGAGGATGGGCGCCGCGTTGAGGAACTGGCCCTTCGCGGCCTGGCGGCCGAGCTCGATGATGTTGAACGTGTGCCCGGAGGAGAGGGTCCCGTCCGCGAGCATCGCCGGCGCGCTGTTGTAGTAGATGCCGATGATCGCGAGGAGCATCAGCACGGAGCCGGCGAGGGTGTAGAGGAAGAACTTGATCGCCGCGTACTCCTTGCGCGGCCCGCCCCACACGCCGATGAGGAAGTACATCGGCAGGAGCATGACCTCCCAGAACACGTAGAAGAGGAACATGTCCAGGGCGACGAAGGTGCCCATCATGCCGGTCTGCAGGAGCAGCAGCATGACCATGTAGCCGGGCACCATCCGCACCGAGAAGTGCTTCGGGTGGTGGGCGTCGTCCCCGTGGCCGTGGTCGTGCTCGACCATGCCGGCCATCTCGGCGGCCTTGGCGCCCGACCACCACGGCATCGACGCGATGGTCGCGACGAAGGAGATGAGCCCGGACAGGAGCACCATCGAGATCGAGAGCCCGTCCGTGCCCACGAAGTACTCGATGTTGAACGAGCGGATCCACACGAAGTGGTGCGTGAGCTGCACGCCCGTGTCGGTCGGATCGTACATGCGCCACGCGGCGACCGCCGCGACGAGCGAGAGCCCGCTGGCGAGCAGCGCGATGAGGCGCGCGCCGTCGTCGACGAGCTTCTTGGGGAGGTTCGCGACGTAACGGACCGCGAGCAGGACGACGATCGCGGCCGCTCCGGCGAGCGGGAAGAATGTGGCCCAGCTGAGGACGTTGCCCGGGTTCAGGAACATGTGCTCGGCTCTCCTGGCGCTACGAGATGAGGAAGTTCAGCAGGACCACGACGAGCGCGCCCCCGAGCGCGCCGTAGAGGTACGTCTGGATCCGGCCGGTCTGGACGTGCCGCATCTGGCGGCCGATGCCCCACGTGGCCTGCGCCACCGCGTTCACCAGCCCGTCCACGAGGTACTTGTCGATGGCGGCGTCGAGCCGGCCGAGGGTGCGGCCGACGGCGCCGACGAAGTTCACGAGGCCGTCGATGACCGTGCCGTCGAAGCGGCTCAGCGCGCGGGCGAAGGAGACGGCGGGGCGGAGGACGGCGAACGCGTAGAGCTCGTCCACGTAGTACTTGTTGTAGACGACCGTCCAGGCGCCCTCGAAGCGGGCCTTGAGGCGGGCGGGGACCTCGCTCTTGCCGTCCTTGTAGAGCGCGCGGGCGGCGACCCAGCCGACCGTCGCCGCGAGGACGCCGATGCCCTGGAACATCCACTCCAGCGCGTGCGGCACCTCGTGGAACCGCCAGCTCGCGACCTCCACGGCGGGGAGCGCGGGCTCGAGCCAGTGCTCGAGGGCGGGGGCCGCGTGGCTCCAGAGCGTCGGGATGCCGAGGAAGAGGGTGAGGAACGAGCCCGCCGCGAGGAGCACGAGGACGAGCGTCATCGTCCAGGGCGACTCGTGCGGCGTGCCGCCGTGGTGCCCGTGGCCGTGCGCCGCGTCGTCGTCGTGCGCCGTCGCGTGACCCGCGTCGTGGCCGTGCGCGCCGTGGGCGTGGACGGCCGCCGCGTGGACGGGCGTGTCGGCGAGGGCGCCGTGCGCCGGCGCGTGCGACGTCGCGCCGAACGCGTGCGCCGCGCCGTCGTCCGCGTGGACGGAGTGCGAGAGCGCCGACGACTTCGCCGCGACGGCGGCGTGCGGGTCGACGTTGTGCTCGTCGTGGTGGCCCGAGTTCCCGCGGTACTCGCCGGTGAACGTCATGTAGTACGACCGGTACATGTAGAAGGCGGTGCCGGTCGCGGCGACGATGCCGATGACGAAGATCGCGGGCCCGAGCCACGGCGTCGCGACCCCGAACAGCTCGAGGTGACGGTTCGTGAAGGCTTTGAAGAGGATCTCGTCCTTCGAGTAGAAGCCGTTCATCACCGGGAACCCGGCGATGGCGATGCAGGCGAGGAGGTACGTCCAGCGGGTGATGGGCATGTACTTCTTCAGCCCGCCCATCTTCCGCATGTCCTGCTCGTGATGGCAGCCGAGGATGACGGAGCCGGACCCGAGGAAGAGCGTCGCCTTGAAGAACGCGTGGGTGAGGAGGTGGTAGGTGCCGGCCCAGTACGCGCCCACGCCCACGCCGATGAACATGAAGCCGAGCTGCGAGACGGTCGAGTAGGCGAGGACCTTCTTGATGTCGTACTGGAAGAAGCCGATCGAGGCGGCGAAGATCGCCGTCGCCGCGCCGATGAGCGCGACCCAGCCCATCGCCGACGGCGAGAGCGCGAAGAGGAAGTTGAGGCGCGCCACCATGTAGACGCCGGCGGTGACCATGGTCGCCGCGTGGATGAGGGCGGAGACCGGGGTGGGGCCGGCCATCGCGTCCGGGAGCCACACGTAGAGCGGCAGCTGGGCGCTCTTGCCCATCGCGCCGACGAACAGCAGGATCCCGATGAGCGCGAGGATCGAGACGCCCCAGATGTGCGTGTGGACGAGCCGCTCCTTCACGCCGGTCGCCTCGATGACGACCTGGTCGCGCAGCTCGCGGAAGTTCAGCGTCGGGCCGACCTTCACGCCCTCGACGCGCGGTGCGAGCGCGTCCGCCTCGGCCGCGGTCGCGGCGGGGGCGACCGCGTTGAGCTCGGCCGCCGGCTGGTAGTCCGTGTTGCGGAGGAGGCCGCCGTCCCGCGGCGTCCACGCGCCGCCGAGGGCCCAGAACAGGAGCAGGAGGCCGGCGATGAAGCCGAAGTCGCCGAAGCGGTTCGCCACGAAGGCCTTCATGCCGGCCTTGGCCTTCTCCGGATCCGTGTACCAGAAGGCGATGAGCAGGTAGCTCGCGAGGCCGACGCCCTCCCACCCGAAGAACATCACCGCGAAGTTGTCCCCCATGACGAGGAGCAGCATCGCGAAGATGAACAGGTTCAGGTACGAGAAGAACCGCCAGTACGCCGGCTCGTCGGCCATGTAGCCGATGGAGAAGACGTGGATGAGCGTCCCGATCCCCGTGACGACGAGGGTCATCATCATCGAGAGCGGGTCGAGCGCGAACGCGAGATCCACCGTCACGCGCCCGGCGGTGAGCACGTTCCAGAGCGTGTCCTGGAGGAAGCGCTCCTCGGCGGGGAGGTGGAGGATCTGCCAGAACGCCCGCAGCGCCACCGCGAACGCCGCGAGCATCGCGGTGACGGCGATGCGGTGGACGATCTTCTTGCCGAACATCCGCTGCAGCTTCCACCCGACGAGCGCGTTGATGGCCGCGCCGACGAGCGGGAACAGCGGGATGAGCCAGAGGTACGAGACGTGGTGCACGGCCAGCCGGCCGAGCTCCTCGGCCGCGTGGCCGACCACCTGAAGGTTCGCGTGTTCCATCGTTACTCTCGCATGAGGTCCGCGTGGCGGACGTCGATGGTCTTGAACGTCTGGAAGATGGAGAGGACGATCGCGAGGCCCACCGCGGCCTCCGCCGCCGCGAGGACGATGACGAAGAGCGCGAACACCTGTCCGGTCACGCCGCCGGTCACGTAGTGGTTGAAGGCCACGAAGTTCACGTTGGCGCCGTTCAGGATGAGCTCGACGCCCATCAGGATGCCGACGGCGTTGCGACGGGTGGCGACCGTCACGAGGCCGAGGGTGAAGAGCAGCGCACCGACGACGAGGAAGTGAGTGAGCGAGATCATGGGGTCTCCGGCCTTCAGTCGGCCTTGAGCTCCTTGCGCGCGATGACGACCGCCCCGATCAGCGTCGCGAGGAGCACCATCGACGCGACCTCGAAGGGCAGCAGCCAGCGCGTGAGGAACGCGTTGCCGATGGCGGCGGTCGTCGGCGCGAGCGGTCCGGGCTCGCGGGCGGCCCAGGGCGTGAGCAGCGCGACGGCGAGGAGGACCGGCGCCACCGCGACGAAGAGCAGGACGCCGCCGAACGGCCCGAAGCTCGCGTTCGACACCTTGACGTCGGTGATGCGGCTCGTGAGCATCACGGCGAACAGCACGAGCACCAGCACGCCGCCGATGTAGATGAGCAGCTGGGTGATGGCGACGAAGTCCGCCGACAGGAAGACGTAGAGGCCGCCCGCCCCGAGGAGCGCCGTGAGGAGCCCCAGGGCGGAGTAGAGGATGTTGCGCGAGAGGGCGACGCCCGCCGCGCCGGCCACGGTCAGGGCGGCGAGCACGTAGAAGACGATGTCGGGCAGCGTCAGCGCGCCGGGGGTGGGCAGCGGGCTCGCCTCCGCCGCGGGCCGGATGACCTGCGTCGTCATGTAGGCGGCGAACGCGGCGACCAGCGCCACGGCGACTCCCCAGGCGACGAGCTTTCCTGCGTTCGATCTCACGGTCGCGTCCTCACTTCGTCTCGGGGTTCGGGGTGACGGGCTTCTCGGCGGCGGGCACCGGGTCGGCCGCGGCGGCGGCGGCAGGCGCGGGGACGCCGTTCGTCGGGACGGCCTTGGGCGCGGGCGCGGCGCGGGGGGCGGGCGCCGCTGCGCC
>NZ_JALCYX010000057.1:0-28073 GCF_022690695.1 Anaeromyxobacter sp. SG17 | reverse complement strand
CGCGACGACGAGTACCGGCGCTTCTGACTCATGAAAAGGACCGCGGCCGGCGCCCGGGAAGGCGCGCCGGCCGCGGCGTGGATCACGGGCTCGCGGCTACTCGGCGCCGACGCCGAGGTAGGTGCGGAGCTTCTCGTCCTCGAACATCTCCTGCGCCTCGCGCTCGGGCGTGAGGAGCGAGGCGATGATGCCGACCGCGAACGCCGCCGTCATCGAGAAGATCGCCGGGTTCTTCATCGGGAAGATGGCGTGCTCGAACTTGAACACGTCGACCCAGACCGTCTTCGAGAGCACGATCATCGCGCACGAGCTGATCGCGCCGACGAGGATCGACCAGACCGCGCCCCAGGTCGTGAAGCGCTTCCACACGATCGACATGAGGAGGGCGGGGAAGTTCGCGCTGGCGGCGATCGCGAAGGCGAGGCCCACCATGAACGCGACGTTCTGGCCCTTGAAGAGGATGCCGAGGCCGACCGCCACCACGCCGAAGACGATGGTCGCGATCTTCGCGGCCTTCACCTGCTCCTCCTCCGTCGCCTTCCCGCCCTTGATCACGTTCACGTAGATGTCGTGGGAGTAGGCGGAGGCGCCGGCGAGGGTGAGGCCGGCCACGACGGCGAGGATGGTCGCGAAGGCGACCGCGGCGATGAAGCCGAGGAACGCCGTGCCGCCGAGGAGCTCGGCGACGAGCGGCGCGGCCATGTTGCCGCCGCCGTCGATGCCGGAGATGAACTTGCGGCCGCCCGGCGTGAGCACCGCGGCGCCGAAGCCGACGATCGGGATGATCACGTAGAAGTAGCCGATGAGGCCGGTGGCGTAGAGCACCGACTTCCGGGCGGCCTTCGCGTCCGGCACCGTGTAGAAGCGCATCAGGATGTGCGGCAGGCCGAGGAGGCCGAACATCAGCGCGAGGCCGAGCGAGACGGCCTCGATCGGGCTCGCCACGATGCCGCCCGGCTCGAGCGCGGTCTGGCCGTACTTCTCGACGACCGCGGCGTAGAGGTTGCCCGGGTTGAAGTTGAACTTCGCGAGCACGAGGACGGTCAGGAGCGACACGCCGAAGAGCAGCAGGCCGGCCTTGATGATCTGCACCCAGGTCGTCGCGAGCATGCCGCCGAAGAGCACGTAGGCGAGCATCACCACGCCGACGATGAGCTCGGCGTACTCGTACTTGAGCCCGAACATGAGCTGGATGAGCGCGCCGGAGCCGACCATCTGGGCGATGGTGTAGAAGAGCACCGTCAGGATGCCGCCGATCGCCGCGGCGATGCGGACCGGCTTCTGCTTCAGCCGGAACGCCACCACGTCGGCGAAGGTGAACTTGCCGAGGTTCCGGAGCGGCTCGGCGACGAGGAACATGAGCGCGGGCCAGCCGACGAGCCAGCCGGTCGCGTAGATCATGCCGTCGTAGCCCTTCAGCGCCACCATGCCGGAGATGCCGAGGAACGACGCGGCGGACATGTAGTCGCCCGCGAGCGCGAACCCGTTCTGCAGCGCGGAGACGCTGCGGCCGGCGGCGTAGAACTCGGAGGAGGTCTTCGTCTTGCGGGCCGCCCAGTAGGTGATGACGAGCGTCACCGCGACGATCATGAAGAAGAAGAGGATGGACATCATCGACGGGGAGCCGAGCGACGTCTGCATCGACTCACCGGCGGCCGCGGGGGCGGCCTGCGTGAGGAGGAGGGCCTGGATCGCGCCGATCGAGGTCATTGGTATTCCTGTCGGTGAAGGGGGCTACCGGAGCTGCGAGCGGATCCGCTCGACTTCGGGGTCGTAGGACTTGTTGGCCCACGCCACGTAGAAGGCGGTGAGCACGAAGGCGATCACGATCGCCGCCAGGCCGAGCGGGATCGCGAGGGTCGTGACCTCGCCGATCTTGGTGTTGACGAGCGTCTTGTTCGTCGCGACGAGCAGGATGAAGCCGTAGTAGCTCACGAACAGCAGCGTGAGCAGGACGAGGCTGACCTTCCAGCGCTTGGACACGAGCGCCTTGAACTCGGGCGACGCGATCACCTCGTGCGCGGAACGGGTGCTGCGATCCTTCAGCGGGCTGACCGCGGGTTTCGACATGAACGCTCTCCTCCGGGATACGTGAAATTTGAGGCGTGGGATGTGGTCATAGCAGATCGATTTGCGCGGTGAACAGCCGCACGCGCCAAAGTTGCGCAACAAATTGCCCCGGAGCGGTCCAATACCCGCTCCCGGAGCCCGCACGAATCGCTGGATGCAATCAATGCGCGCAAGACATGCGCAAGAACGAAAAGAGAGCGTAACGCAATCAATGCGCGCAAGCGCTGCGCTCGGCGGGTCCGGAGCGCCAAGGGCTGCGAACATCATCAGGGTGGCGCAAGGCCGCAGGGCGGCGTTGCCTGCCGAGCGGCGCCCCGTTAGCGTCGGCGGGTGGATCCCATCGTCCGTGCGAGCGAGCTACCCCTCGGCCACCTGCTTCCCGTCTGGAGCGTCGCCCCGTTCGCGCTCGTGCTCGCCGGGATCGCGATCCTGCCGCTCGCGGCGGGGCGCTTCTGGGAGCACAACCGCAACAAGCTGCTCTTCAGCGCGCTCCTCGGCGTACCCGTCGTCGCGCTGGTCGCGCGCCTCGACGGCGGCGCCGTCGCGCACGCGGCGCACGAGTACGTCGCGTTCATGGCGCTGCTCGGCGCCCTCTACGTGATCTCGGGCGGGATCGTGGTGCGCGGCACGCTCTCGGGGACCCCCGGGCTCAACGCCGCGCTGCTCGGCGCGGGCGCGGCGCTCGCCTCGCTCGTCGGCACGACCGGCGCGTCGATGCTGCTCGTGCGGCCCCTGCTGCGCGCGAACTCGGTGCGGCGCGGCAAGGCCCACGTCTTCGTGTTCTTCATCTTCATCGTCGCGAACGCGGGCGGGCTGCTCACGCCGCTCGGCGATCCGCCCCTCTTCCTCGGGTTCCTCCGCGGCGTCCCGTTCACGTGGACCCTGCGCCTGTGGCGCGAGTGGGCGTTCGTCGTCGGCGCGCTGCTCCTCGTGTTCTACGTGGTCGACTCCACCCTCTTCCGGCGCGAGGACCTCGCCACCCCCGGCGACCTCGACGAGCTCGCCGAGGCCCACCGCGTGCCGCTGCACGTCGCCGGGGCGCACAACGCGCTCTGGCTCGCCGCCATCGTGGGGGTGCTGGTCGTGGCGGGCACGCTCGCGCCGCCGCCCGGGGTCGCGGAGGCCGCGCTCGCCGGCGTCGCCGCGCTCGCGTGGGTCACGACGCCGGCCGCGCTCCGCCGGGAGAACCGCTTCTCGTGGGGGCCCATCCTCGAGGTGGCGGCGCTCTTCGCGGGCATCTTCGCCACCATGATCCCGGCGCTCGCGATCCTGAACGCCCGCGGCGCCGAGCTCGGCCTCGCGGAGCCCTGGCAGTACTTCTGGGCCACGGGCGCGCTCTCCTCGGTCCTCGACAACGCGCCGACCTACCTCACCTTCGCCTCCGCGGCGAGCGCGGTCGTCGGGACCGACGCCGGCGATCTCTCGCAGCTCGTGGCGCACGCGCGCGGGGCCGGGCTGCTCCGCGCCGTCTCGCTCGGCGCCGTGCTCATGGGCGCCGCCACGTACATCGGCAACGGCCCCAACTTCATGGTGAAGACCATCGCGGAGGAGGGGGGCGTGCGCATGCCGAGCTTCTTCGGGTACCTCGCCTGGAGCGCCGCGGTCCTGCTGCCCATCCTCGCGGCGATGAGCTGGCTGTTCCTCATGTGACGGCCGACCGGCCCGGAGGGAGATAAGCTCTCCTCGGAGGGACCCCGCGCCGCCCCCGGCGCCGGGCGGCCGCGCGATGAAGCTCGCCATCCTCGCCGATGTCCACGCGAACCTCGAGGCGCTCACCGCCTGCCTCGACCACGCGCGCGCGGCGGGCGCCGAGGCGTTCGCCTTCGTGGGCGATCTCGTGGGGTACGGGGCGGACCCGGCGGCGGTCCTCGACGTCGTCCGGTCCCACGCGGAGTCGGGCGCGGTGGTGGTGCGCGGCAACCACGACGCCGCGGTGGTCTCGCCCGGGGCCGAGACGATGCACCGCGTCGCGGAGGAGGCGATCGCGTGGACCCGCACCCGGCTCGACGAGCGCCACCAGGCGTTCCTCGCGAGCCTGCCGCTCCTCGTCCGCCGCGGCGACCTCGTGTTCGTGCACGCGAGCGCCGATCGCCCCGCGGACTGGACCTACGTGACGGACCCGCTGCACGCCGCCGCGAGCCTGCGCGCGGCGGGCACGCACTACGTCTTCTCCGGGCACGTCCACGAGCCGGTCCTCTACTACACCGCCCTCGCCGAGCGCCCGATCGCGTTCCAGCCGGTCCCGGGCGTGGCCATCCCCGTCCCGCCCCGGCGCCAGTGGCTCGCGATCGTCGGGTCGTGCGGTCAGCCACGCGACGGGAACACCGCGGCGTGCTATGCGCTCCTCGACCTGGAGCGCGAGCGGCTCGCGTTCCAGCGCGTGCCGTACGACTGGGCGACGGCCGCCGCGAAGATCCGCGCGGCGGGCCTGCCGGAGCGGCTCGCGGCGCGGCTCGAGCGGGGAGAGTGAACGTGGGCGCGCTCCTCGATCGCGGGACGGAGATCGACGGCTTCCGCGTGGAGGAGCAGGTCCACGCGGGCGGGATGGCGGTGCTCTACCGGGTCACCAGCCCGGGCGCCGAGTTCCCGCTCCTCATGAAGGTCCCCCGGCTGGGGCCGGGGGAGCCTGCCTCGAGCGTCATCTCCTTCGAGGTCGAGCAGACGGTGCTCGCGGCGCTCAAGGGGCCCCACGTGCCGCGCTTCGTCGCGGCGCGGGACGACGCCGAGCGGCCGTTCCTCGTCATGGAGCGGATCGAGGGGCGCTCCCTCGCGGAGTGGGCGGAGCGCGCGCCGCTCCCGCCGGAGGAGGTGGCGCAGCTCGGGGCGGCCGTCGCGACCGCGCTCCACGCGCTGCACCTCCAGGACGCCATCCACCTCGACCTGAAGCCTTCGAACGTGATGATCCGGCCGGGCGGCGAGGCGGTCCTCATCGACTTCGGGCTCGCGCACCACGGGCACTACCCGGACCTCCTCGCCGAGGAGTACCGGCGGCCGATCGGCTCGGCGCCGTACATCGCGCCCGAGCAGGTGCTCGGGGTCCGCTGCGATCCGCGCAGCGACGTGTTCGCCCTCGGCGCGGTGCTGTACGAGCTCGCCACGGGGGAGACGCCGTTCGGCTCCCCGACCACCCCCGCCACGCTCCGCAAGCGGCTCTGGCGCGATCCGGTGCCGCCGCGCGCCCTCGTGCCGGCGGTCCCCGAGTGGCTCCAGGAGGTGATCCTCCACTGCCTCGAGCCGGACGCGTCGGCCCGCTACCCGACGGCCGCGCAGGTCGCGTTCGACCTCGCGCACCCCGCCGACGTCGCGGTGGGCGAGCGCGGCCTCCGGCGCCGCCGGGCGGGCACCGGACAGGTCGTGCGCCGCTGGTTCAAGGCGATCGGCTTCGAGCCGCCGCCCTGCCCCCAGCCCTCGGCGTACGCCGCCGGCGGCTCGATCGTGCTCGCCGCCCTCGCGACCGCGCGCGCGGACCCGGCGCAGACGGACGCGATCCGCGAGGCGGTCCGCCGCGTGCTCGCGGCGGGGGACCACACGCGCCTCGCGGTCGTGACGGTGATCCCGCCCACGCCCGACCTCGGCGGCACGGCGCCTGAGGACACCGCGACCGCCCAGCGGCTCAAGCACCGGGTCCTGCTCCGCCACTGGGCCGAGCCGCTCAAGCTCCCGGGGACGCAGCTCTCCTTCCACGTGCTCGAGGCGAGCGACGCGGCGGCGGCGCTGCTCGAGTACGCTCGCGTGAACGCCGTGGATCACATCGTGATCGGCGCACCGCCGCGCGACGTCCCCCTGCGCGGGATGCTGGGCGCGGTCGCGACGCGGGTGGCGCCGGACGCGGCGCCGGAGCCGCTGCAGCTCCTGCGGCTCCTCGGGACGGTCTCGACGAAGGTCGCGGCCGAGGCGCCCTGCACGGTGACGCTGGTCCGGCCGCGCGCGCCCGGGGCGTGACGGGCTTCGTCTATCTAGACACGACCTTCGAGACCAGCCAGACCACGACGCCGAGGCCGACGAGCGCGGCGACCATGAGCGCGAGCGTCGAGCCGGACACCTGCATCTGGCCGACCGCCTCCGTGCCGGTGGCCTCGTTGGCGCGGGCGAGCGCGGAGACGGAGAGGGCGACGACGGCGGCCGCGCTGCGGAGCGGGGTGGCGGAGTTCATTGCGGTCCCGGGCGCGCGACGCCGCGCGCGAGGGCGCGCGGGCGCACGAAGTGAGTGGAAGGGGAGGGGAGAGAGGAACGCCCCCGCGCCGCGGCGCGGCGCGGGGGCGCGGGGGACGTCAGGTGTGATGGATGTCGCGGTCCTTCGTCTCCGGCATGAAGAGCGAGCCGAGGACGGCGGTCATGAGCGCTGCGATGATCGGGTACCAGAGGCCGTAGTAGATGTCGCCCGTGGCGGCCACCATCGCGAACGCGATGGTCGGCAGGAAGCCGCCGAACCAGCCGTTGCCGATGTGGTACGGCAGCGACATCGAGGTGTAGCGGATGCGCGCCGGGAAGAGCTCGACGAGCCAGGCCGCGATCGGCGCGTACACCATCGTCACGTACAGCGCGAGGAGGAAGAGCAGGAACACGACCATCGGCGTGTTCACCTTGCTCATGTCGGCCTTGGCCGGATAGCCGGCGGCCTTCACCGCGTCGCCCAGCTGCTTGTCGAAGGCCGCCGCCTGGGTCTTGAACTCGGCGGGAGGCAGGGTCCGCCCGTCGAAGCTCTTGATCTCCGTGCCGCCGATCTTGACGGACGCGGGCGTGCCCGGTGCCGCCTGCTCGTTGCGGTAGGGGATGTACTTCTTCGCGAGCCAGCTCTTCGCGATGTCGCAGGACGTGTTGAACTTCGCCTTGCCGATCGGGTCGAACTGGAAGCTGCAGTCGGCGGGGTCGGAGACGACCGTGATCGGGTTCGCCTCGGCGGCCTGGAAGATGGCGGGGTTCGCGGCCTTGGTGAGCCCCTTGAAGATCGGGAAGTAGGTCGCGGCGGCGATGACGCAGCCCGCCATGATGATCCACTTGCGGCCGATCTTGTCGGAGAGCGCGCCGAAGACGATGAAGAACGGCGTGGCGAGGATGAGGGCGCCGGCGACCATGAGGTTCGCCGCCATCGCCTCGACCTTCAGCGTCTGGGTGAGGAAGAACAGCTCGTAGAACATGCCCGTGTACCAGACCACCGCCTGGCCCACGACGCCGCCGAACAGCACCATCAGCACGATCTTGAGGTTGTTCCAGCGGAAGAACGACTCGGTGATCGGCGCCTTCGAGCCCTTGCCCTCAGCCTTCATCCGCTTGAACACCGGCGACTCCTGCAGCTGGAGCCGGATGTACACGGAGATGGCGAGCAGGAGGGCGGAGAGGATGAACGGGATGCGCCAGCCCCACTCCTCGAACTTCGGGCCCATCGAGGCGCGCGTGCCGAGGATCACGAGCAGGGACAGGAAGAGGCCCACCGTGGCGGTCGTCTGGATCCAGCTCGTGAACAGGCCGCGCTTGCCCTTGGGAGCGTGCTCCGCCACGTAGGTCGCCGCGCCGCCGTACTCGCCGCCGAGCGCGAGGCCCTGCATGAGGCGCAGGCCGATGAGGATGGTCGGCGCTGCCATGCCGATCGTCGCGTAGGACGGCAGGAGACCCACGATCGTGGTCGAGAGGCCCATGATCAGGATCGTGATGAGGAAGGTGTACTTGCGGCCGATCAGGTCGCCGAGGCGCCCGAACACGATGGCGCCGAACGGGCGGACGGCGAAGCCCGCGGCGAAGGCGAGGAGGGCGAAGATGAAGGCGCTCGTCTCGTTGAGCGCGCCGAAGAACTGCTTGGAGATGATCGCCGCGAGAGAGCCGTAAAGATAGAAGTCGTACCACTCGAAGACGGTGCCGAGCGACGACGCGAAGATGACTCTCTTCTCGTCGCGAGTGATGCCGACAGCCTTGGGAGGTTCGCTCGGCGGCTGTGGGGCGGTGACCGGTGCGATCGCCATGGGTACTCCTCTACGCGCGGTTAAGAATGGTGAATGGCCGGGCAGCGTGTTCAGGCGTACCACACGCAGATCGTGCATGGCAATGGGCAACGCACGTATTGCGCGCAAAAAGTCGACCTAAGCGCACAACCCGCGTCGGGCCTGTTCTGTCGAGTAATTCAGCGGACTTGGACCCGTCGGGGCTCGCAGTGGTTGCGCGCTGCGTCGTAGGATGGAACCTAACGCGGGGGTATTTCGCGAAATGACGCAAGACAAGCGCGAGGCCTACTGGAGGGCGAACCTGCGCTCAATCGCCGGAGTGCTCGCGATCTGGGCGGCCGCGTCCTTCGGGGCCGGGATCCTCCTCGCGGATCGGCTCGACGCGTTCCGGCTGTTCGGGTTCCCGCTCGGCTTCTGGTTCGCGACCCAGGGCGCGATGCTCGTATTCGTGGCGCTCGTATTCGTCTACGTTCGGTGGATGAACGCGCTCGACCGGCGGTTCGGCGTGTACGAGGAGTGACCCCGCCGTCGCTGGGAGGATGGGATGGGCCCGATCGGCTGGACGTGGGTGCTCGTCGCCGCCTCGTTCGGCCTCTACGCGGGCATCGCCCTCTACACGCGGGCGCGCTCCCTCGCCGACTACTACGTCGCGGATCGCGCCGTCCACCCGGTGGTGAGCGGGATGGCCACCGGCGCGGACTGGATGTCCGCCGCGTCGTTCATGTCGATGGCGGGCATCCTCGCCTTCACCGGCCGCGACGGCTCCGCCTACCTGATGGGCTGGACGGGCGGGTACGTCCTGCTCGCGGTGCTGCTCGCGCCGTACCTCCGCAAGTACGGCAAGTACACGGTCCCGCAGTTCGTGGGCGACCGTTACTACTCGCGCTCCGCGCGCGCGGTGGCCACGGTCTGCGCGCTCGTCGTGTCGTTCACCTACGTGGCCGCGCAGGTGCGCGGGGTCGGCATCGTGCTGGCGCGCTTCCTCGAGCTCCCCATCGGCGCCGGCGTCGTGATCGCCCTCGCGATCGTGTTCTTCTACGCGGTGCTCGGCGGGATGAAGGGCATCACCTACGTCCAGGTGGCGCAGTACCTCGTGCTCATCGTCGCCTTCCTCGTGCCGGCGGTGCTCGTGTCGCGGCTGCTCACCGGGAACCCGATCCCGGCGCTCGGGCTGGGCGGCCGCCTCACGGAGGGCGGCGCTGCGCTCCTCGGCGTCACGCCCGGGCGCCACCTGCTCGACGCGCTCGACGCGGTCGGCGCCGACCTCGGCCTCGGGCGGTTCACGGCGGGCGCGCGGCCACGCCTCGACGTCGTCGCGACCACGGCGGCCCTCATGATCGGCACCGCCGGCCTGCCGCACATCATCATCCGCTTCTTCACCGTCCCGAAGATCCGCGACGCGCGCGCGTCGGCCGGCTGGGCGCTCCTGTTCATCGCGGTCCTCTACACGGCCGCGCCCGCGGTGGCCGCCTTCGGGCGCGGCCTCCTCGTCGCGACCGTGGAGGGCGTGCCGCACACGGAAGCGCCGAGCTGGTTCCGCGCCTGGGAGCAGACCGGGCTCGTCGCCTGGACGGATCGGAACGGCGACGGCCGCATGCAGCTCTCGGGGGATCCGGCCCGGAACGAGGTGCGCGTCGACGGCGACGTGATCGTGCTCGCGCACCCGGAGATGGCGCGCCTCCCGGCCTGGGTGGTCGGCCTCGTCGCCGCCGGCGCGCTCGCGGCCGGACTCTCCACCGCCGCCGGGCTGCTGCTCGTGATCGCGGCGGGGTTCTCGCACGATCTCGTCCGCGGCGTCGCCGCGCCGCGCCTCTCGGATCGCGCCGAGCTCGGGTGGGCGCGCGGGGCCGCCGCCGCCGCTGCGCTCGGGGCGGGCTACTTCGCGCTCAGGCCGCCGGGCTCGGTCGCGGAGGTGGTCGCGATCGCCTTCGGCCTCGCCGCGTCGTCCTTCTTCCCGGTCCTCGTGCTCGGGATCTTCTGGCGCCGGGCCACGCGCGAGGGCGCGATCGCCGGGATGGCCGCGGGGCTCCTCGTGACTTCCGCGTACGTCCTGTGGTTCCGGCACCTGCACCCGGAGCTCAACGGGCCCGAGCACTGGTGGCTCGGGATCTCGCCGGAGGGGATCGGCGCGCTCGGGACGCTCGTGAACGCGGCGGTCCTCACCGTCGTCTCGCTCGCGACGCCGGCCCCGCCGCGCGAGGTCCAGGAGCTCGTCGCCTCGCTGCGCTACCCCCGCGAGCCCGCGCCGGCCCGCGCGGCCGCGTCCTCCCGGGCGCGCTGACGGAGCCCCGCGTGCCGGTCGATCCCGCCGCCTTCCTGCGCGCGACCCCGCCCTTCGACGGCCTGCCAGCGCCGCTCCTCGCCGCGGCGACCGCCGCGCTCGACGAGGTCTCCCGGCCCGCCGGTACGCGGCTCGTCCGCGCCGGCGGCACGCCGTTCGAGCACCTCTGGATCATCCGCGCCGGCGTCGTGCGGCTCGAGCGCGACGGGCGGACGATGCAGGTCCTCGAGGAGGGCGAGGTGTTCGGGTACACCTCGCTCCTCACCGGCACGGCGCCGCTCGACGTCGTGGTCGAGGAGGACCTCGTCGCCTACCGGCTGCCCGCCGCGGAGTTCCGGCGCCTGCTCGCCGACGCCCGCTTCGCGGGCCACTTCGCCACGGGGCTGGGGGAGCGGCTCCGGCGCAGCCTCGAGCTCGCGCCCGCGCACGAGGGGCCGCCGGAGCTCGCCCAGCCGGTCGAGCAGCTCGTCTCCGGCCCGGCCGCCTGGGTGAGCGAGGACGCCACCGTCGGCGACGCGGCGCGGGTGATGCGCGCGCGGGGGATCTCCTCGGTCCTCGTGCGCGGAGCTCCGCCCGGCATCGTGACCGATCGCGACTTCCGCGGCCGCGTGCTCGCCGAGGGGCTCGGGCCGGAGACGCCCGTCGCCGGGGTGGCGACCCGTCCGCTGCGCGAGATCGCCGCCGGCACGCCGGTGCACGCCGCCTGGACGGCGCTCCTCGACGCAGGCGTCCACCACCTGCCGGTCGTCCGCGACGGCGACGTCATCGGGGTCGTCACCTCGACGGACCTCCTGCGCTGCGCCGCGCCCGGCCCCATGGCGGTCCTCCGCCGGGTCGAGGGGCTCGCCTCGCGCGCCGCCTTGCCGGGCTACGCCGCGATGGTGGCGCGCATGGCGGCCTCGCTCCAGGCGGGCGGGCTGGACGCGCTCGCCATCGCCGCGCTCGTCGCCCGGCTCAACGACGCGCTCGTGCGCCGCATCCTCGCCTGGGGCGAGCACGATCTCGGGCCCGCGCCCGCTCCCTACGCCTGGCTCGCGCTCGGGTCGGAGGGGCGGCGCGAGCAGACGCTCCTCACCGACCAGGACAACGCCATCGTCTTCGCCGACGCGGGCGCCGAGGAGCGCGCCTGGTTCGTGAACCTCGCGGAGCGCGCCAACGCGGACCTCGAGGCGGCCGGGTTCCCGCGCTGCCGCGGCGACGTGATGGCGCGGAGCTGGAACGGGACGCTCTCCGAGTGGCGGTCGCGCGTGGCGGGCTGGCTCGACGCCCCCACTCCGCGCGCGCTGCTCGACGCGGCGACGTTCGCGGATCACCGCGCGGTGGCCGGCGCGCTCGACGTGGCGCCGCTCGGGGACGCGGTCCTCGCGGCCGTCGATCGGCCGCCGTTCCTGCGCTTCCTCGCGCGCGCCGCGCTGGACTTCCACCCGCCCGCGGCGCTCACGCTTCGCCTGCGAGCGGCCGCCGCCATCGATCTCAAGAAGGCCGGCATCGCGCCGGTGGTCTTCCTCGCCCGGGCCTACGGCCTCGAGGCGCGCGCGCCGGCCCGCGCGACCGTGGACCGGCTCGACGCGGCGGTCCGCGCGGGGCTCGTCGACGAGCGCGTGGGCGTGGCCGCCGCGGAGGCCTTCCGCGTCCTGCTCGGGCTCCGCCTGCGCGAGCAGCTCCGCGCGGCCGGGGAGCGCCGCGAGCCGGAGGACACGCTCCAGCTCGCGACGCTCTCCGCGGTGGAGCGCAGCCGGGTGAAGGACGCGTTCCGGGCGGTGCGCGCGCTGCAGGACGCGGGCGAGCACCACTTTCATACGAGGTTTTGAGGTTCTGATCTCACGGGGACTGCGTCCCCGCCCCCGCGGCAGAGCCGCTGGGGCCCCATCCCTGCTCGGCGGGGCCCGTGAACCTGCGCGCCCGCGATTGCGGGTGCGCGCAGGTTCCCCGCCGGGAGGCGCTTCGCCCCTCCCCGCGCGATGCGCGGGGCCCCTCCCGCGGTGTCCACGGGTGAGCAGATCGGCGCTCAGACGGGCCGCGCGGGCCCCGCCGCCGGCGCGGCGGCGCGCCGGCCGAGGAACAGGAGCGCGAAGGCGAGCGCCGCGATCTCGAGGGCCGCCGCCCAGACGAAGAGCGGCGCCGCGGAGCCGTAGCGGTCGTAGCCGGCGCCCGCGAGCTGGTAGCCGAAGGCGTTCCCCGCGCCGAACACGATCGCGGAGAAGAGCGCCTGGCCGGAGGCGCGGAGCCGCGGGGGCACGAGCTCCGCCATGGCGTCCATCGCCGCGCCCCAGAACAGGCCGAAGCTGAGCCCGTGCAGGAGCTGGAGCGCCACGATCGCGCCCGCCGACTCCGCGCGCGAGACGAGCGCCCAGCGGACGGCGCTGCCGAGGAACGCCACCGCGAGGAGGCGCCGCAGCGAGTGGCGGCGCTCGAGCCGCGGGAAGACGAGCAGCGCCGCGATCTCCGCGACCACGCCGGCGGCCATGCCGAGCCCCGTCACGTCCGACGGCAGGCCGCGGTCGCGCACGAGCACGCCGAAGAGGAGGTGGTACGGCGCGCAGGCCGCCCAGTGGAGCGCGCAGGCGGCGAGGAAGAGCAGGAGCCGGCGGTCCCTGACGAGCTGCCCGAGGTCCGCGAGGCCGGGGCGGGCGCCGGGGTGGGGCGGTGCTGCCGGGACGGTGCGCGCCACGAGCGCGTAGCCGGCGACGCCGCAGGCGACGAGCGCCGGGACGAGCACGTCGCCCGGGCGATCGCCCCGGAGCGCGAGCGCGCGCCCCACGCCGAGCGCGAGAGCGACGAACCCGAGCGATCCGAAGAGGCGCAGCCCCGTGTAGGAGGTCCCGGGCCGCGCGCGCGTCCACTCGAGCGACACGGAGTCGACGAGCGGCACCACCGCGCGCTCGCCGAGCGCCTGCACGAGGAGCACCGCGCCGACGGCGAGCGGCGAGCGCACGAGGGGGAGCAGCACGGCGGCGGACACGGCGACGAGCGCCGCGCGGCGCAGGGCGCGCGCCGGCGATCCGCGCCGGTCGGCCCAGCTCGCCCACGAGATCGCCACCGCGGGCGCCGCGAGCGAGGGGAGCATCTGGACCGTGCCGATCTGCTCGCCGGTGTAGCCGAGGCCGCGCAGATAGGCCGCGAAGTACGGCAGGTTCGTGCCGACCGTGCCGTAGTAGAGGAAGTAGAAGAGGCGAAGGCGCGCCGCGGGGACCATCTGTTATCTTCGGCTTTACCATGGACTCCGAACGCGCTGGCGCCCTCGAAGCCCTCCGGGTCGCCGCCCGCCGCCCTTACCGGGAGGCACTCCGCGAGGCCGCCGCGATCCTGCAGCGTCTCCCCCGCTACACCGGCGTGTACCTCTACGTCCTGCGCGGCGGGGTGCTGGAGCTCGACGCGTTCGCCGGCCGCGACACGCCGCACGTCCGCATCCCGGTGGGCGAGGGGCTCTGCGGGCTGTCCGCGCGCACGAAGGACGTCGTGCTCGTGGACGACGTCGCCGCCGATCCGCGCTACCTCGCGTGCAACCTCGAGACGCGCTCCGAGATCGTGTTCCCCATCCTCCGCGGCGAGCGCTACCTCGCCCAGATCGACGTGGACTCGGATCACCCGGGTGCCTTCGGCGCCGAGGACCGGACGTTCCTCGCCGAGGTCGCCGCGATCCTCGAGCCGGTCTTCCCCTGAGGCGCGCGATGGGCGACGTCGTCGGCATGGTGCTGTGCGCCGGGCTGGGCACGCGGCTCCGGCCCCTCACCGCGCGGGTGGCGAAGCCGGGGGTGCCGGTGTGCGGCGTGCCGCTCGTGCGCTGGTCGCTCGCGCTCCTCGCCGGCGCCGGCGTGCGGCGCGCCGTCGTGAACGTCCACCACCTGCCGGACGGGATGGCGGCGGCGGCCGGGGAGGCGGCACGCGCGCTCGGCATGGCGCTCGCCGTCTCGCGCGAGCCGGTCATCGCCGGCACCGGCGGCGCGCTGCGCGAGGCGCGCGCTCACCTCGCCGGCGCGGACGCGATCGTGCTCGTGAACGGCGACGTGCTCTTCGACGTCGACGTCGCTGCGGCGCTCGCGGAGCACCGCGCCTCGGGCGCGCTCGCCACGATGGTGCTGCTCCCCATGCCCGCCGGCGCGCGCTACGCGTCGGTCGAGACGGACGCGGGCGGCGCAGTCCGGCGCATCGCGGGGGCGTTCGGGCCGGGCGGCGAGGGGCTCGCGCCCTGGCACTTCTCCGGCGTGCACGTGCTCTCTCCGGCGCTCCTCGACCGCGTCCCCGCCGCGCCGTTCGAGCGCGACATCAACCGGCACGTGTACCCGCCGCTCATGGCGTCGGGGGCGGTGCGCGGCCGCGTCGTCGCGGGGTACTGGAACGATCTCGGCACGCCGGCGCGCTACCTCGAGGCGACCTTGGACGTGCTCGCCGGGCGCGTGCCGCTCGCGCGCTTTCCGGGCGCGGACCCGTTCTCCGGGACGCGCGAGGTCGCGCCGGGGGTCCACGCGGCGGCGGGGGCACGGCTCGACCCGCGCGCGCGGCTCGCGGGGCCGACGCTCGTCTGCGCGGGCGCCGCCGTGGGCGCGGGGGCGGAGGTGGGCCCTCGCGCGGTGATCGGTCCGGGCGCGTCGGTCCCGGGGGGCGCGACGGTCCGCGAGGCGATCGTGTGGGAGGGGACGGAGCTCGCCCCGGGCGAGCGGCTCGAGGGCGCGATCGCGGCGGGGAAGGATCGGGTCGGCGCGCGGGAGTAGCCGGCCGGCCGCGGCGCGCTACCGGCTGACGGCCACGAGCACGCAGGTGATGTTGTCCACCCCGCCCGCCTGGTTCGCCGCGTCGACCAGCGTCTGCGCGGCGCGCTTCAGATCGCCGTGGCTGGCGCGGATGATGTCGCCGATGTGCGGGTCGGGCACCATCCCGGAGAGCCCGTCGCAGCAGAGCAGCACCACGTCGCCGTCGCGCAGCTCCTCCCGGACGAGATCGACCTCGACGAGCGGCTTCATCCCGAGCGCCCGGACGATGACGTTCTTGTGCGGGAACGTCTCGGCCTCCGCGGGCGTGAGCTTGCGCTGGCGCAGGTAGTCGTTGAGGAGCGAGTGGTCCTCGGTGAGCTGGCGCACCTGCCCGGCGCGGTACAGGTAGGCGCGGCTGTCGCCGACGTGCCCGACGAGGAGCGTCTCGCCGCCCTTCGGGAAGCTCGCCGCCACGAGCGTCGTGCCCATCCCGTGGAGCTTCGCGTCGGTCTGGGCGCGCTCGTGGATCCGCACGTTCGCGAGCTTCACCGCGGTGAGGAGCCGGTTCTCGTCCTGGCTGCGCGCCGGGTCGAGCTTGAACGGCCAGGTCGCCTCGTCGTCGCGACCGGTCAGCCGGAAGAACTCGGCCATCTCCTCGACGGCGAGCCGCGCGGCGACCTCGCCCGAGGCGTGGCCCCCCATCCCGTCGGCGACGCAGTAGAGCTGCTCCTCCGGGAGGAGCAGGTAGGCGTCCTCGTTGTGGGCCCGCTTACGTCCGACGTCGGTGATGCCCGCGTGGCTGAGCCGCATGGTGGAGGTCTCCGGCGCAGGGTATCACGGTACGACGAGGGCGATCCCGGGTCCCGTGGCCACCCGCACCCGCGCCCGCGCTTCGTACAGGTCGCCGTCCACCGTGAAGCGGATCCCGTCGCCCTCCGCGACGAGCTCGCGCGCGACCTCGTCCTGAGCCAGCGCGCGGCGCCAGGGCGCGCCGCGCCGGATGCGCGGGAGCGAGAGCGCGAGCGGGAGCAGCCCCGCGGTGAGCCCGATCGCGTGGAACGAGCCGGGCTGCTCGGCGCAGCGCGCGAAGGCCTTGAAGCCGAACCCGATGTCCGGCGTCGCGCCGGCCACGAGCGCGAGGTACGGCACGTCGGGCCACTCGTCGCCGTCGGTGACCACCCGCAGCCGCTGGCGCCGCACCAGCGCCTCGGCGAACGGGCCGCCCGCGATCGCGGAGCCGATGGCGCGCAGCACCAGGGCCGCGGCGGTCGCGGGCGAGGTGCGGCCGGTGGCGTAGTACGCCTCGAGGAAGGCCACCACCGCGCCCGTGCCGAAGATGAACCCGTACATGGGCGGCCCGTCGTCGGCGGAGACGGCGAGGAGGTCCCGCTCGACCGTGCGCAGCGGGTGACCGGCGCGCCGCCTGACCAGCACCTCCCGCAGGATCCGCTCGGGGCGCCCGCGGATGTGGTGCCCGTGGGCGACGGTGTTCATCGAGCCGCCGCGCAGGGGCAGGAGCCGCGGGAGCGGCGCCCCGCCGTAGGCGCGCGCGAACGCGGTGAGCACCACGTGCGCCGTGCCGTCGCCCCCGTTCACGCCGAGGACGTCGATCCCGGCCGCGCGGAAGCGCGCGACGGCCCGGGCGAGCTCGGCGGGCGTGGAGGCGTCGATCACCTCGCCGTCGTCCCCGAGCAGCGCGCGAAGCCGGCCGGCGATGCGGGGGTCGCGCCGGTTGCGCCGCGACCGCGGGTTGTTCACGATCCCGATGCCGCCCATGCCGACCCTGCCCTCCGTCGACCCGCCCTTCCAGATCGTCCTCGTGGCGCCGCAGATCCCGCCGAACACCGGCAACGTCGCGCGGACCTGCGCCGTGACCGGCGCGGCGCTCCACCTCGTCGGGCCGCTCGGGTTCTCGCTCGACGAGAAGCAGCTGCGCCGGGCCGGGCTCGACTACTGGCCGGAGGTCGCCCCTGCGATCTACCCGGACTGGAGCGACTTTGAGGCCCGGACGCTCCGCGGTCAAATCGAAAAGCTGCACCTCTTCACGGCCCGCGCGGAGCGGGGCCTGTTCGAGGTGCGCTTCGCTCCGGGTGACTTCCTCGTCCTCGGCCAGGAGCAGCTCGGGCTCCCGCCGGCGCTGCTCGCCGCCTGGCCCGAGCGGCAGGTGGGGATCCCGATGCGCGAGGGCATGCGCAGCCTGAACCTCGCGGTGGCGGCGGGAGTGGCGCTGTACGCGGCGCTGGCGTCCGTTCGCGGAGCGTGACCCGCGGGTGTAACATGCCCCGCCCATGAGCTTGCTCGACGCGCCCGGCGATCTCTCGCGGACGCCGCTCGCCGCCGTGCTGGTCGAGGCGCGCGAGCGCCACGCGAGCGGCGTGCTCGAGATCGCGCACGGAGGCGGCACCTCGCGGCTGTGGTTCCACGACGGAGCGCCGGTGGGCGCCCAGGTGTTCGTCGGCTTCCGGCCGCTCGGGCACATGCTCCTCGCCGCCGGCGTCATCGACATCGACGCGCTGTCGCTCAGCCTGGTGCGCATGGCCGAGACGCGCCGGCCGCACGGCGAGATCCTGGTGGCGATGGGCGCGGCCTCGCGGGAGCAGGTCGAGCACGCGCTCGAGGAGCAGCAGGCGGGGTACGTCGCCCAGATCGCGGCGCTGCCCGCCGGGCCGTTCGCGTTCGAGGCGAGCGCCGCGGTGCCGGAGTGGACGCGCGCCGGCCTCCTCTCGCCGCTGCGCGTCCTCGCCGACGCGCTCGCGGCGCCGCAGGCGGCGGACCTCGTGAGCGTCACGCTGCGCGCCGCGGAGGCGGGCGCGAAGCTCGCGGACGTCTACGCGGACGCCGAGCCGGAGCTGGCGCGCGGGCTCGCCGCGGCCGAGCGCAGGCTCGTCGCGCGGCTCGCCGCGCCGCTCCCGCTCGACGCCTACCTCGCCGCGTCCGAGGTGCCGCCGGAGCGCGCCCTCGCGCTCCTCGCGGCGCTGCTCCTCCTCGACCTCGCGGCGCCGGCGACGGCGGGGGAGCGGACGGTGCCCACGCTCGTGCTCGAGTCGCCGCCCGGGGCCGACGGCGCGGGGGCCGCGGCCACCCCGCCGGCGGCGCGAGCCCAGGCCACCGGCGAGCGCCGGAGCGATCCCGCGGAGGCGCGCGCGCGGCGCCAGCGTCTCCTCCAGCGCGGGATGCGGAACCTGGGCGTGGGGCCGTTCGGCGGACGGCCGGCGGGCGCCCCGGCGCAGCCCGCCCCGCCGTCGGGAGCGCTCCCGCCCGGCGTCACGGGTGCGTCGCCGCCGGACGCCGATGGAGCCCTGCGCGAGGCGCTGCGCGCGGCCGCCCCGCGCGCGAGGGAGAAGGATCTCTTCGCGCGGCTGGGGCTCCCGGACGGCGCCGGGAAGGACGAGGTGAAGCGCGCCTTCCTGGACCTCGCGCGGCGGTTCCACCCCGACCGGTTCGCGAGCCCGTCGATGGCGGACCTGGCCGGCACGGTGCGCGAGCTCTTCTCCGCGGTGAACGAGGCGTACGAGGTGCTCTCCCACCCGAAGAAGCGCGCCGAGTACCTCGCGCGGCGGGCCGGGGCGGCGTCGGCGCACGACGAGGCGGCGCGCGCCGACTTCGAGAAGGGCGAGGCGTGCCTGCGCACGCGCGATCTCGCCCGGGCCCGGGCGTTCTACGAGGCGGCGGTCCGCGCCGATCCGAGGCCGGAGTACCAGGCGGCGCTCGCCTTCGCGTGCCTCTCCGACCCGCGCGCCCGGGATCGCGAGCGCGCTCGCGCGCTGCTCGAGGAGGCCACGAAGGACCCGGCCTGCGACCGCGCCTTCTACGTCGCCGGCCTCCTGGCGCGGGACGAGGGCGACGACGCGAGCGCCGAGCGGCTGCTCCGGGCCGCGCTCCGGACGAACCCGCGCCACGTCGACGCGGTGCGCGAGCTGCGCGCGCTCGCGACCCGCCGCGCCGACGGGCGCTGAGCCCGGATCGCACCGGTCGGCCGGGCGGTCGTCGCCTTGACTGACGCGCGAATCCCGGGCGAGATCAGCCGCGGCGGCGCCGGCGCGGCGCCGGAAAGGCGACACCTTGGCGAAGCAGCACCTGCTCCTCGTCGACGGCGATCCCAAGTCACTGCGCGTGATGGAGGTCTCGCTCAAGAAGGCGGGCTTCTCCGTCACGACCGCCGTGAACGGCCGCGACGCGCTCGAGAAGTGCGCCATCTCCCCGCCGGACCTCATCCTCTCGGACACCAAGATGCCCGAGATGGACGGGTTCGAGCTGTGCCGCCGGCTGAAGGAGGACGACCGCCACCGCGGGACGCCGTTCATCTTCCTGACCGGTCAGAAGTCGGTCGAGTTCAAGGTGAAGGGCCTCGAGCTGGGCGTCGAGGACTACCTGACGAAGCCCATCTACATCAAGGAGATCGTCACCCGCGTGAAGATCCTCCTCGAGAAGCGCGAGAAGGAGCGCCTCGAGAAGAAGGATCTCAAGGCGAGCTTCGCGGGGAACCTCTCCGACATGGGCGTCGTGGACCTCGTCCAGACGCTGGAGATGGGCAAGAAGTCGGGCGCGCTGCACGTGCGGAGCAAGCGGGGGGCGCTCGCCATCTGCTACTTCCGCGACGGCCGCATCGTCGACTGCGAGCTCGGCGGGAAGCTCTCCGGCGAGAACGCGTTCTACCGGCTGCTCAACTGGCAGGACGGGGACTTCGCGATCGAGTTCAAGCCCATCGATCGCGAGGAGCGCATCCCGGTGTCGACGCAGGGCCTCCTCATGGAGGGCATGCGCCGCATCGACGAGTGGGGGCGGATCGTCGAGCAGCTCCCCGCCCTCGACAAGGTGTTCGAGATCGACGACGCGCTCCTCGGCGAGCGGCTCGCGGAGATCCCGGACGACGTGAACGCGCTGCTCCGGCTCTTCGACGGCAGGCGGACCCTCGAGCACGTGGTGGAGGAGGCCGACTACGACGATCTCGCCGCCGCGGGCGTGATCTCCAAGCTCTTCTTCGAGGGGATCCTCCGCGAGGTCGCGGCGCCGCCTCCGCCCGCGCCCGAGCCGGCCACTGCGGCGCCCCGGGTCGCTCCCGCGGTCCGCGAGCTCCGCGCCGCGGAGGCCGCTCCTCCCGTCGCGCCGACCGCGGCGGAGCCCGACGGGGTGGACTGGTTCGCGGGTCCGGTCCCCCCGACGCCGCGCCCTGCGCGGCCGGAGCCGGCGGCCGCGGCCGAGCGCGCGGAGGCGGAGCGCTCCACCGAGCCTCACGCCCGTCCGCCCGAGCAGCCCGCCCCCACGCCGCCTCCGGGCGCGTTCCAGCCGGGGAAGTACTCGATGCCGCTGCCGCCGCCGGGCACCCTCCCGCTGCCGCCGTCGCTGGCCACGCCGAGGGCGAGCGCACCGCGGGCCCCGGCGTCACCCCCCACGCCCGCGCCCGCGCCCACCGATCCGCTGCGCGAGGCCGCTCGGAGCTCGCTCCCGCCCCGCCGCCCCCGCGCGCCGCTCGCGCTCGCCGCGGCCGCGGTCGTCGCCGTGGGGGGAGGGGCCTTCCTGGCGCTGCGCGGGGGGAGCACGGGCGCTGGGCCGACCGCGACCGCCGCCCCCACGCCGGCCACGACCCCGCCCCCGCAGACGGTGGCCGCGTCACCGACCCCGACCGCCGCACCGGCCGCGATCCCGACCCCGGCTCCGGCCCCCACCCCCGTCGCATCCCCGTCCTCCGAATCGAGCCCGGCCCCGACGGCTCGCGAGCCCGCCGCCGCGGAGCAGCTCCCGGAGGCGACGCCGCCGCCCGCGCCGCCCGCTCCCGCAAGCGCCCGCTCCGAGGACGCCGACTACCGGCGGTTCCTCGCGAGCGCCGAGCGCAAGTACGATGCCGGCCGGTTCGTGGACGCGATCGCGGACTACCGGCGCGCGGTCGCGCTGCGGCCGACCGGCCCTGCGAACGTCGGCCTGGCGCGCGCGCTCTACGACGCGAACCGCTCGGCAGAGGCGCTGCACGCGATCGAGGACGCCATCGCGGTCGACGGCCGCTACGCTCCCGCCTGGCTCCTGCTCGGCGAGCTCAAGCAGGCGGAGGGGAAGGTCTCCCAGGCGCGCGCCGCCTACCAGCGATTCCTCCAGCTCTCGCCCAACGGAGAGCAGTCGCGCGCAGTGCGCGAGATCCTCGCGAAGCAGCTCAGGTAGTCCCGGCGCGTTCCGCGGCCGGCGAGCCGTCGAGTGGGGGCGAACCCGCTCGCGCCCGCCGCCCGGCCGGGTTAGGTTCCGGCCGCGATGAAGATCCTCGCCATCGAGACCTCCTGCGACGAGACCGCGGCCGCCGTGGTCGAGGATGGGCGGCGCGCGCTCGCCGACGTGGTCGCCACGCAGATCGAGATCCACCGCCGCTGGGGCGGGGTCGTGCCGGAGCTGGCGAGCCGGAACCACGTCGTCCAGGTGATGCCCGTCGTCGACGAGGCGCTCTCGCGGGCGGGGGTGGGGCCGGACGGGATCGACGCGATCGCGGTCACGAGCGGGCCGGGCCTCGTGGGCGCGCTCCTCGTCGGCGTCCAGGCCGCCAAGGCGCTCGCGCTCGCCTGGCAGAAGCCGCTCGTGCGCGTGAACCACCTCGAGGGCCACCTCGTGGCCGCGTTCCTCTCCGAGACGCCGCCGGCGTTTCCGTACCTCGGCCTCGTGGTGTCGGGCGGCCACACGTCGCTCTACGCCGCGGAGCGCTTCGGCGCGTACCGGCTCCTCGGCCAGACCCGCGACGACGCCGCGGGCGAGGCGTTCGACAAGGGGGCGAAGCTGCTCGGCCTGCCGTACCCCGGCGGCATCGCGATCGACCGGCTCGCCAGGGAAGGCGACGCCCGCGCGATCCGCTTCCCGAAGGCGATCGTGAAGGGCTCGGAGCTCGACTTCAGCTTCTCGGGCCTCAAGACCTCGCTCCTGCACCACGTGAAGAAGCACGGGGTGCCGGAGGGCAGGGGGCTCGCGGACCTGTGCGCGAGCTACCAGGAGGCCATCGTCCGCGCGCTCGTCGAGAAGGCGTTCCGCGCGGCGCGCCGCCTCCAGTTCGACCGGCTCGTCCTCGCCGGCGGCGTCGCCGCGAACAGCCGGCTGCGCGCGGCGGTGTCGGAGAAGGCGGCCGAGTACGAGGGCATGGAGGTGTTCCTGCCCGCCCCCAGGCTCTGCACGGACAACGCGGCGATGATCGCCGTCGCCGGCACGCACGCGTTCCTCCGCGGCGAGCGCGCGGGCTCGGACCTCAACGCGGACCCCGCATGGCGCCTGTGACGAGCGCACCTCCGGCCGCCGCGACCCGCTACCCGAGCCCCCGCGCGCTCCTCGAGAAGTACGGGCTCCGCGCGAAGAAGAGCTGGGGCCAGAACTTCCTCGGCGACGAGGCGATCCTGGACGACATCGCCCGCCTCGCCGCGCCGCGCGCCGGCGATCGCGTGGTCGAGCTCGGCGCCGGCCTCGGCCACCTCACCGCCCGGCTCCTCGCCCGCGGCGCGGAGGTGATCGCCGTCGAGCGCGACCGGGACATGGCCCGCGTCCTGCGCGGGGAGCTCGGCCAGCGCGTCCGGCTCCTGGAGGCCGACGCCGCGCGGATCGACTACGGGGAGGTCGCGCGGGCCTTCGAGGCGCCGGCCGCGCCCGCGGGCTCCGCTCGGCGCCTCGCGGTCGTCGGCAACCTGCCGTACCACCTCACGAGCCCGATCCTCTTCTCGCTGCTCGACCAGCTCGACCACGTCTCCCGCGCGGTCTTCCTGCTGCAGCGCGAGGTGGCCGAGCGGCTCGCGGCGGCGCCGGGGACCCGCGACTGGGGGCTCGCGTCGGTGCTCCTGCAGCGGGAGGCCGACGTCTCCGTCGAGCGGATCGTCCCGCCGGGCGCGTTCCTGCCGCCGCCCAACGTGGAGAGCGCCGTGCTCTGCGCGCTCTTCCGCCCGCCCGGCGACGCGCTCCGCGTGGCGGATCCGGCCCGCTTCCGCCGGCTCGTGAAGGCCGGCTTCGCCCAGCGCCGGAAGACGCTCGCCAACGCCCTGCGCGCCGGTCGCGTGGTGCCGGACGACGCGCTCGCTCGCGCGCTGGAGGCCGCGGGCATCGACCCTTCCCGCCGCGGCGAGACCCTCACCGTCGCCGAGTGGGCCGCTTTGGACCGCGCTCTGGGGACCTAGACCTCAAATCGGACCGAACGCCCGCGAGGCGCACGAGACGGGAGCCGAGACGGGCACCCGCAGCGAGGCGCGCCGAGGCGTACTGCTTCCGTACGCCGCAGGCGCAACGAGCGAGGACGCCCGTCGCAGGCCCGCGCTCGAGATCGAACGCGGCGCGAGGCGCACGAGACGGGAGCCGAGGCGGGCAACCGCAGCGACGCGCGCCGAGGCGTACTGCTTCCGTACGCCGCAGGCGCAAGGAGCGAGGACGCCCGCCGCAGGCCCCGTATCGTGCGCCGTAGCAGTTCACGGGCGCCCACCCGCTATCTCCGCCCGCCCTACCCCTTCAGTCGGGAGGGCGCCCGTGAAACTCGACGGCCGCTAGGGGCCGAACGTCGTGCGCGCGGTGGCGAGGAGCAGGCTCATGCCGCGAGCGCCGTTCTCGCCGAGGTAGTGCTGGAAGGCGACCGGGTCGAGCCGCATGGACTCGACCGTCCTCGCGACGATCGCGTCGTAGCTCGGCGCGTTCGGCTTCTTGAGCTCGAGCGCGATCTTGAGGATGGCGCGATGGAAGGCCGGGTCGACCCGGGCCTCCACCGTCTCCCGCACCGTCACGGACCGCTCCCGCGTCGCGACTCGGCTGGCCATCTCGCGCTGCCTCCCCATCCCTCGTCCGCACTGCAAAAGTGCTGCGACGATACGTGACGTGACATCGCCTGTCAACGGACACCCTGATCCCAGGATCACGGGATCCACGATCATTTTGTCACGGTCTCGGTCGAACGGCGCGCCCCGCGTCCAGTCGCCGCGCTGCCTTGCGACCCCCGCCCCGCCGTGGCAAGCTGCCACGCTTTCGCGCATCCGGAATGGAACGACCCAGGTACATCGCGGTCGAGGGGCCCATCGGCGTCGGCAAGACGACGCTCGCGCAGGTGCTCTCCGAGCGGCTCGGGGCGCGCCTCGTGCTCGAGCACGCCGAGGAGAACCCGTTCCTCGCGAGCTTCTACGGCGACCGGCGCAAGCACGCGTTCCAGGCCCAGCTCTTCTTCCTGCTCTCGCGCTTCCAGCAGCAGCAGGCCCTCTTCCAGCAGGACCTGTTCACCCAGTCCACGATCGCGGACTACCTGTTCGCGAAGGACCGGATCTTCGCCGCGCTCACCCTGTCGCCCGACGAGCTGGCGCTGTACGATCGCGTGTACGAGCTGCTCGGGCCCCGCATCGTGAAGCCCGATCTGGTCGTGTACCTGCAGGCGCGGACCGACGTGCTCGTCTCCCGTGTCCGCAGGCGCGGCCGGGATTTCGAGCGATCCGTCGATTCGTCCTACCTCGAGACGCTCGCCAAGGCGTACGGTGACTTCTTCTTCCACTACGACGAATCGCCGCTCCTCGTCGTCAACACGAGCGACATCGATCTCGAGCAGAACCCGCAGGATCTCGAGGCGCTCCTGGCCGTGATCCGGCGGCACCGCAAGGGAACCCAGCATTACGTGCCCATGGGCACGCCAACGTATTAAGGATAACGAACCTCGCCAATGGGCAGGACCCCGCCACGGGGCCTACACCGGAGGAAGCGAGCCATGTCCAGCCAGACCGCGCCGCGAAAGCGGGTCACCGTCCACGAGCTTCGCAGGATGAAGGACGCCGGCGAGAAGATCGCCGTCGTCACCGCCTACGACGCGACCGCCGCCCGCCTCGCCGACGCCGCCGGCGTCGACGCCGTGCTCGTCGGCGACTCGCTCGGCATGGTGGTGCAGGGCCAGGACTCGACCCTGCCCGTCACGCTCGAGCACATGATCTACCACTCGGCCGCCGTGCGCCGCGGCCTCGCCCGCGGGGCCGGCCGGGCCCACCTCGTCGGCGACCTGCCCTTCGGCAGCTACCAGGCGAGCGCCGACGACGCGGTGAAGGCGGCGGTTCGCCTCGTCGCGGAGGGCGGGGTCGAGGCGGTGAAGCTCGAGGGCGGCGCCGAGTTCGTCGAGGTGATCCGCCGCATCGTCCGCGCCGGCGTGCCGGTGATGGGGCACATCGGGCTCACCCCGCAGTCGGTCCACCGCATGGGCGGCTACGTGGTGCAGGGGAAGGACTCGGAGAAGGCGCAGCAGCTCCTCCGGGACGCGCGCGCGCTCGAGCTCGCGGGCTGCTACGCGGTCGTGCTGGAGTGCATCCCCACCGAGCTGGCGCGCATCATCTCGAGCCAGCTCCGCATCCCGACCATCGGCATCGGCGCAGGCCCGCACTGCGACGGGCAGGTGCTCGTCCTGAACGACCTCCTCGGCATGGACGACGCGTTCACGCCCAAGTTCGTGAAGCGCTTCGGCGAGATCGGGCAGGCGGTCACCGCCGCCCTGGGCGCGTACGTCGGCGAGGTGAAGCGCCGCGCGTTCCCCGACGACGCGCACAGCTTCCACTCCTCGTCGGTGCGGCTCGTCCCGGTCGCGGCGGAGCAGGACGAGGACGACTCCGAGCCCTCCGGCGGCGTCATGGGCGCACCGGTGTAGCCTCCCCGCGCGCCGCGCCCGGCGCCACGAAAGCCAGCCAGCCCTCCCGAGATGAAAGCACCCGAGCTCATCACCGATCCCGCCGTCTGGCAGGCGCGCTGCTCCGCGGCGCGCGACGGCGGCGCCCGCCTCGCGCTCGTCACGACGATGGGGTTCCTCCACGACGGCCACCTCTCGCTCATGCGGGAGGCGCGCGCGCGCGCGGACGCCGGCGGGCGGCGCGGCCTCGTGCTCGCGTCGATCTTCGTGAACCCCACGCAGTTCGGGCCGAACGAGGATCTCTCCCGCTACCCCCGCGATCTCGAGGGGGATCTCGCCAAGTGCGCGTCGGCCGGCGTCGACTGGGTCCTCGCGCCGACCGACCCGAGCGCGATGTTCCCTCCCGAGCACCAGACCTGGGTGACGGTCGAGCGCGCGTCGCAGGGGCTGTGCGGCGCCTCGCGGCCGAGCCACTTCCGAGGCGTCGCGACGGTGGTCGCGAAGCTGCTCAACCTGTCCCGGCCGCACGTCGCGCTCTTCGGGGAGAAGGACTTCCAGCAGCTGGCGGTGATCCGCGCGATGACGCACGACCTCGCGATGGGGGTCGAGATCGTGGGGATGCCCATCGTGCGCGAGCCGGACGGGCTCGCCCGCTCCTCGCGGAACGCCTACCTGTCGAGGGAGGAGCGGGAGCGGGCGCTCTCGCTCTCCCGCACCCTGCGCGAGGCGGCGGACGCCGCGCTCCGCGGCGAGCGGGACGCGGCGGCGCTCGTGGCGCGGGCCCGGGCGCGCCTCGACGCCGCGGGCCTCCGCGTGGACTACGTGGAGATCGTCCACCCCGACTCGCTCGCGCCGGTCGCGCGGGCGGAGCCCGGGAGCGTGATGCTGGTCGCGGCCTACGCCGGGGCGACGCGCCTCATCGACAACCTCCGGCTGCCATGAGCGCGAAGGCCACCGGCGGCGCGCGAGGCGCGGAGGGCGAGAAGATCGTCGCGACGAATCGTCGCGCCCGCTTCGACTTCTCCATCGAGGACTCGTGGGAGGCGGGGCTCGTCCTCACCGGCAGCGAGGTGAAGTCGCTCCGGGAGGGGAACGTGAACCTCTCCGACGCCTACGCGCTGCCCAGGGGCGACGAGCTCTTCCTCGTGAACTGCCGGATCGGCGAGTACAAGCAGGCGGCGCACTTCGGCCACGAGCCGCTGCGCGACCGGAAGCTCCTCATGAGCCGGGCCGAGCTCGACCGCGTCCGCGGCAAGGTCGAGCAGCGCGGCTACACGCTCGTCCCGCTCAGCCTCTACTTCAAGGGCGGGTGGGCCAAGGTCGAGCTCGGTCTCGCGAAGGGGCGCGCCCACGAGGACCGGCGCCACGCCATCGCGGAGCGCGAGACGAAGCGCGAGATGGACCGCGCGCTCTCCCGCCGCCGCCGCTGAGGTCGCGCTCCGCCCGGTCCCGGCTCACCGGGCGCTCGCAGGCCCTGCCGCTCCCTCCACCGGGTGGTGTCGCGCCTCTCGTTGGGGCGCGCGCTCCGGGGAGCGGCTCTGCTCTGCTAGCTTGGACCGGGCGACATGTTCGATCGCCTGACGCTCACCCACGACATCGTCGACATCCGCGGCGCGCTCGTCGCGCGGCGTGGGACGGTGATCTCTCCCGAGTCGATCGCGGACGCGGCCCACCGCGCGCCGGCGCTGCCCCGCCGCAGGCTCGCCGAGACCGAGCTCGCCCGGGACGTCGACGCGCCGCTCGAGGCGGCGGAGTACCGGCACCTCTTCCACGGCGACGCGGTGCGCGAGGCCGTGGCGCGCGCCCTGGGCAACGCCCTCTTGCCGGACGTGCTCGTCGAGGAGCTCGTCGCGGCGCGGCGGGAGGCCGCCGCGGTGCACGCGCACGCCTTCGCCGCCGCCGCCGCCGCGGTGCGGATGCTCCTGTCGGCGGTGGGCACGGCGCGCGGCGTCCCCGACCTCGCCGCCGCGGCCCTGCTCCACGATCTCGGCATGCGACACCTCCCGCCGCGGCTCCTCTCGCCGGCGGAGCGGCTCTCGCGAGAGGACGCGCTGCGTGTGGCGGCGCACCCGCTCACGGGGGCGTATCACCTCGCGACCGTGCTCGGCGCTCACCCCGCGGTCGCCGCGGCGCGCAGCCACCACTGGCGCTGCGGGCAGGGCTACCCCGCGCTCGGCGTGGCGCCCTCGCGCTCCATCGAGGTGGTCTCGGTCGCGAGCGCCTTCGCGGCGCTCACCCAGCCGCGCGCCTTCCGCTCCGCCGCCTACAGCGCGCGCGGCGCGGCGGACGTGCTCGTCTCGGAGGCCGCCCTCGGGCACGCCGACACGAACACCGTCCGGCTGCTCGTGCACGCGCTCCGCGGCGGCCGGGGCGACCCGCGCGCGGTGAGGTTCGGGCACGTGCGCGAGGGGCACGCGCCGGAGCACAATCGATACGCACCGGTCGAGGTGCCGGCGCGGGCGTATGTCTGATCTCACGGGGACTGCGTCCCCGCCCCAGCGGCAGAGCCGCCG